>NZ_LUKH01000359.1:0-2726 GCF_001593695.1 Leisingera sp. F5
TTTACCAGTCTTCGCGAACCACGACGCGGGTCTTGACCGGCAGTTTCATCGCTGCCAGGCGCAGGGCCTCGCGGGCGACTTCGTCGGTCACGCCGTCGATCTCGAACATCACGCGGCCAGGCTTAACCTTGGCTGCCCAGTAGTCCACGGAGCCTTTACCTTTACCCATACGGACTTCGGTCGGCTTCGAGGTCACCGGAGTGTCCGGGAAGATACGGATCCAGACACGGCCCTGGCGTTTCATGTGCCGGGTCATGGCGCGGCGGGCAGCCTCAATCTGGCGTGCAGTCACACGCTCAGGAGTGGTTGCCTTCAGGCCATAGGTGCCGAAGTTCAGGTCGGAACCGCCTTTTGCCAGGCCGTGAATCCGGCCCTTATGCATTTTGCGGAATTTAGTGCGCTTTGGCTGAAGCATCTCAAATCCTCCTTAGCGACGGCCGCCACCGGCACCGCGAGGTGCTGGGCCGTCCTGGATTTCTTGTGCTTTACGGTCACGCGCCGAAGGATCGTGCTCCATGATCTCGCCTTTGAAGATCCAGACCTTGATCCCGATGATCCCATAGGGGGTCACCGCTTCGGTGGGTGCGTAATCGATGTCGGCACGCAGGGTGTGCAGCGGCACGCGGCCTTCGCGGTACCATTCGGTACGGGCGATTTCAGCGCCGCCCAGACGGCCAGCGACGTTCACCCGGATACCCAGGGCGCCCATGCGCATGGCGTTCTGCACGGCACGTTTCATCGCGCGGCGGAAGGACACACGGCGTTCCAGCTGCTGAGCGATGGACTCGCCGACCAGCGCAGCGTCGAGTTCCGGCTTGCGGACTTCAACGATGTTCAGGTGCAGCTCGCTGTCGGTCATCGCGGCCAGCTTCTTACGAAGCACTTCGATGTCCGCGCCTTTCTTGCCGATGATCACGCCCGGACGCGCGGTGTGAATGGTCACACGGCACTTCTTGTGGGGGCGCTCGATGATCACACGGGCGATGCCCGCCTGCTTGCACTCGGTTTTGATGAACTCGCGGATTTTCAGGTCCTCGAGCAGCAGATCACCGTAGTCTTTGGTGTCAGCGTACCAGCGGCTGTCCCAGGTGCGGTTCACCTGCAGGCGCATGCCGATCGGATTGACTTTATGACCCATTAGGCTTGCTCCTCAACTTGACGCACCTTGATGGTGATCTCCGCGAACGGCTTCAGGATTTTGCCGAACCGGCCACGTGCCCGCGGACGGCCGCGCTTCATGGTCAGGTTCTTGCCAACCCATGCCTCGGCGACGACCAGTTCATCGACGTCCAGGTTGTGGTTGTTTTCCGCGTTTGCGATGGCGGACTGAAGGCATTTCTTCACGTCTGCTGCAATCCGCTTGTTGGAGAACGTCAGGTCGGTCAGCGCCTTCTCGACTTTCTTGCCGCGGATCATCTGAGCCACCAGGTTCAGTTTCTGCGGCGAGGTCCGGAGCATGCGCAGTTTTGCCATTGCTTCGTTGTCTGCCACGCGGCGGGGATTCTTTTCCTTACCCATGACTTACTTCCGCTTCGCTTTTTTGTCTGCGGCGTGGCCATAATAGGTGCGGGTCGGCGAGTATTCACCGAACTTCTGACCGATCATGTCTTCCGAGACGTTGACTGGGATGTGCTTTTTGCCGTTGTAGACACCAAAGGTCAGACCGACGAACTGCGGCAGGATGGTGGAACGGCGCGACCAGATCTTGATCACTTCATTGCGGCCCGACTCACGCGCTGCTTCGGCCTTTTTCAGGACATAAGCATCAACGAAGGGGCCTTTCCATACGGAACGTGCCATGGATTAGCGGCCTTTCTTCTTGGCGTGGCGCGAGCGAACGATAAGCTTCTGCGACGCCTTGTTTTTGTTGCGGGTCCGTTTGCCCTTGGTCGGTTTGCCCCAGGGGGTCACCGGGTGTCGGCCACCGGAGGTCCGGCCTTCACCACCGCCGTGGGGGTGGTCGATCGGGTTCATAACCACACCACGCACAGAAGGACGCTTGCCCTTGTGGCGCATACGGCCGGCTTTACCGAAGTTCTGGTTCGAGTTGTCGGGGTTCGACACGGCACCGATTGTGGCCATGCATTCCTGACGCACCAGACGCAGCTCGCCCGAGGACAGGCGGATCTGGGCGTAACCGCCGTCACGGCCAACGAACTGAGCGTAAGTACCGGCTGCACGGGCGATCTGGCCGCCTTTGCCGGGCTTCATTTCGATGTTGTGAACGATGGTACCGATCGGCATGCCCGAGAACGGCATTGCGTTGCCCGGCTTGATGTCTGCCTTCGCCGAAGCGATGACCTTGTCACCAACAGCCAGACGCTGCGGCGCCAGGATGTAGGCTTGCTCGCCGTCTTCGTATTTGATCAGCGCGATGAATGCGGTCCGGTTCGGGTCGTATTCGATCCGCTCAACGGTGGCCGCTACATCAAATTTGTTCCGTTTGAAGTCAACGATCCGGTAGAGGCGCTTTGCCCCGCCGCCGCGGCGGCGTGCAGTAATCCGTCCGGTGTTGTTCCGGCCGCCCGATTTGGTCAGACCCTCAGTGAGAGATTTGACCGGACGCCCTTTCCAAAGCTCCGAACGGTCGATCAGAACCAGCCCACGCTGGCCCGGCGTCGTCGGCTTATACGACTTGAGTGCCATGCTTTCTGTCTTCCGTTTAGCGTGCAGGCCCTTAGGTTTTTGTCTTTGGACCCGCTATGTGTAAGCCCCCCGCCCGCTTG
>NZ_LUKH01000360.1:0-2722 GCF_001593695.1 Leisingera sp. F5
ACCTTGGCCGCACGGCCAGGCTCGTGCTTGGCCAGCCATTCCTGCCACAGCTCCGACACCTCCCGCGGCAGCCGCAGCATGATCCAGCTGGCGGCATCCGCACCCGCCTCCGCCCCGGCTGCCAGCAGCGCCTCCAGCTCATGATCGGTCAGCCCCGGCACGACAGGGGAGGTCATCACCCGCACCGGCACCCCCGCCTGCGTCAGCCGCCGGATTGCAGCCAGCCGCCGGACTGGCAAAGGGGCCCGCGGCTCCATCCGGCGGGACAGTTCCGGGTCCAGCGTGGTAACGGAAACCCCCACCCGCACAAGCCCTTTGGCTGCCATCGGCGTCAGGATATCCAGGTCCCGCTCCACCATCGCACCCTTGGTGACGATCGCCACAGGATGATTGAAATCCCGCAAAACCTCCAAGCAGCTGCGGGTGATGCGATGGTCCCGCTCGCACGGCTGATACGGGTCGGTATTGGTGCCTAGCGCCAGCACGGCCGCCTTGTAACGCGGCGCCGACAGTTCGTTGCGCAGCACCGCAGCCGCATTGGGGCGTGCGACCAGCCGGGTCTCAAAATCCAAACCCGGCGACAGGCCAAGATAGGCATGGCTGGGCCGCGCAAAACAATAGATGCAACCATGCTCGCAGCCCCGGTAAGGGTTGATGGAGCGGTCAAACGGCAAATCCGGCGACCGGTTGTAACTGATCAGCGACCGCGCCGTCTCGTGCCGCACTTCAGTGGGAATCACCTCCATATCCGGTTCTGGCAACCAGCCATCATCTACTTGGCAACGGTCCAAATCGAACCGCCCTGCCGCATTGCTGAGACTGGCACGCGCTTTGCGTCGCATGGGCTGGGAACCGTCATGATAAGGCATTGCCGCACTATGCACCCGCAGCAAGAACAAATAAAGAACAAATGCGCAGAACTGAAGATTTTCATGCATAATCCGCATTACCAAATCATCGAATTTCCTCTTATACGTCGGTTCGGACAATAGCTATGTCGCAAACAATGCAGTCCCGGGGCGTCATTCTGTCACAAAAGTCCCAAAACTAGGCCAACACGAGGCACGCCGCCCCGTAAGCAAGGAATATGCGAATGTCGGACGAAGAAGACATCATCCTGTCGGAACTCGATGACGAGGAACTTGTTCAGCAGATGTTTGACGACCTCTATGATGGTCTCAAAGAGGAAATCGAAGAAGGCGTTGGCATTCTTCTCTCGCGCGACTGGGCGCCGTATGATGTTCTGACCAAGGCTCTGGTAGGCGGCATGACCATCGTTGGCGCCGACTTCCGCGACGGCATCCTGTTCGTCCCCGAGGTTCTGCTGGCGGCCAACGCGATGAAGGGCGGCATGGCCATCCTGAAACCGCTGCTGGCTGCAACCGGCGCCCCGCAGGTGGGTTCGATGGTAATCGGCACCGTCAAAGGCGACATCCACGACATCGGCAAAAACCTGGTTTCGATGATGATGGAAGGCGCAGGCTTTGAAGTTGTCGATCTGGGTATCAACAACCCGGTTGAAAACTATCTGGAAGCCCTGGGAGAGCACAAGCCGGACATCCTGGGAATGTCGGCTCTGCTGACCACCACCATGCCCTACATGAAGGTGGTGATCGACACCATGGTCGAGCAAGGCCTGCGTGATGATTACATCGTGCTTGTTGGCGGCGCGCCGCTGAACGAAGAGTTCGGCAAGGCAATCGGCGCCGACGGCTATTGCCGTGACGCCGCCGTGGCTGTGGAAATGGCCAAGGATATGGTGGCCCGCAAGCACAACTCGATGAGCGCCTGATTTGGCACGCAAAGGACGCGCAGCCCGCTTGACCGAGCGGGCTGCCTTCCGCCCTCCGACCGGGCGGACGCTTGAGGAAAGCTCCCTCACCGAACAGGGCCTGGCTGCCCCTGAAAAGAAGTCCGGCCGCATCCTGCTGATCGCCTGCGGCGCGCTTGCGCGCGAAATCCTTGATATCAAAGAGAAAAACGGGCTGAATCACATCGACCTCACTTGCCTGCCTGCCAAGCTGCATCTCTATCCCGAGCAGATTGTGGATGCTGTGGACGGTGCAGTAGCCAAACATTCATCTGTTTATGACAAGATCTTTGTGGTCTATGCCGATTGCGGCACCGGCGGTGCGCTGGAGCGCAAATGCCAGGAGCTTGGTGTCGAGATGGTGGCCGGCCCGCATTGCTATTCCTTTTTTGAGGGCAACGAGACCTTTGCAGCCCATGCGGATGCTGGCGAAATCACTGCATTTTATCTGACCGATTTTCTGGTTAAGCAATTCGACGCCTTTGTCTGGCGTCCAATGGGAATAGACAAGAACCCCGAGCTGCGCGACATGGTGTTCGGCAATTACACCAAGCTGGTCTATCAGTCACAGATCAGCGACCCCAAGCTGGTGGAAAAGGCGCGCGAATGCGCAGATCGTATGGGGCTGGATTTCGAACACCGCCACACCGGCTATGGCGATCTTGAAACCGCCATTTCAGATTGGGCAGGCTAGCCCTTCATCTTTTCCCAAATACTCCGGGGAGTGCGAGGGGCCGGCTTCTCGCCCTGCTGCCTCAGGCCTGCGCCATCGCGGTTTCGCGGATCCGCTCGATCATCGACCGCAGCCCGTTTGAGCGTTGCGAAGACAGATGATCGTTCAGTCCAAGCCGCCCCAGCTCCGCCTTGGCATCCACAGCCGCCACCTCTTTCACAGGCACACCGCTGTAAAGG
>NZ_LUKH01000361.1:0-2721 GCF_001593695.1 Leisingera sp. F5
ACCCGTGCCGGCGCCCTGTGTGAAGAGGCCTGCGATGCGCTTTCACCCTACGGTGAAGACGCGGCAACCTTGAAGGACGCCGCGCGTTTCGTTATTGCGCGCGACAGCTAACCCCGCGCGCCACGCCCCGTGCCTTCCTGGCCCGGCGCAGCCCAAGGAGACACCATGTCCGACCGGCCCAAAACCCCGCTTCTGGACCAGATCACGCGCCCGGCGGATCTGAAGGGGCTGACGGATACCCAACTGGTGCAGGTGGCGCAGGAGCTGCGGCAGGAAACCATCGCTGCCGTCTCTGTCACCGGCGGCCATCTGGGCGCAGGCCTTGGCGTGGTGGAGCTGACCACCGCGCTGCATGCGGTATTCGACACCCCGCGGGACAAGGTGATCTGGGACGTCTCCCACCAGTGCTACCCGCACAAGATCCTGACCGGGCGCCGCGACCGTATCCGCACCCTGCGGATGAAGGACGGCCTCAGCGGCTTCACCAAACGCTCCGAGTCGCCTTATGACCCGTTCGGCGCCGCCCACAGCTCCACCTCGATCAGCGCCGCGCTTGGCTTTGCCGTGGCCCGCGACCTCGGCGGTGTGATCCCCGAAGGCAACGGGGATGCCATCGCGGTGATCGGCGACGGATCAATGTCGGCCGGCATGGCGTTTGAGGCGATGAACAACGCAGGCCACCTGGGCAAGCGGCTGTTCGTGATCCTGAACGACAATGAAATGTCGATCGCCCCGCCGGTGGGCGCGCTGTCCTCCTACCTCTCGCGCCTCTACGCCGGGGAACCTTTCCAGGAGCTGAAAGCCGCAGCCAAAGGCGCCGTCTCCCTGCTGCCTGAACCCTTCCGCGAAGGCGCCAAACGCGCCAAGGACATGCTCAAGGGCATGGCGGTGGGCGGCACCCTGTTCGAAGCACTCGGCTTCTCCTATCTCGGCCCCATCGACGGCCACGACATGGACCAGCTGCTGCCGGTCCTGCGCACGGTCAAGGCGCGCGCCACCGGCCCAATCCTGATCCATGTGCTGACCAAGAAGGGCAAGGGCTACGGCCCCGCCGAGCGCGCCCGCGACAAGGGCCACGCCACCGCCAAGTTCGACATGGTGACCGGCGAGCAGAAGAAGGCGCCCTCCAACGCGCCCTCCTATACCTCGGTCTTCGGCAATGAGCTGGTGAAGCTCGCCGCCAAGGACGACAAGATCTGCGCCGTTACCGCGGCGATGCCAGACGGCACCGGCCTCAACCTGATGGCCGAACGCTACCCCTCGCGCTGCTTCGACGTCGGCATTGCCGAGCAGCACGGCGTGACCTTTGCCGCCGCGCTGGCAGCGGGCGGCATGAAACCCTTCTGCGCGATGTATTCCACCTTCCTGCAGCGCGGCTATGACCAAGTGGTGCATGACGTGGCCATCCAGCGGCTGCCGGTGCGCTTTGCCATCGATCGCGCAGGCCTGGTCGGCGCCGATGGTGCCACCCACGCCGGCAGTTTCGACATTGGCTATATGGCCAACCTGCCCGGCATAGTGGTCATGGCCGCCGCGGATGAGGCTGAACTGGTCCATATGGTCGCCACCGCCGCCGCTCATGACGATGGCCCCATCGCCTTCCGCTACCCGCGCGGCGAAGGTGAGGGCGTCGAGATGCCGGAAACCCCGGAAGTGCTGGAAATCGGCAAGGGCCGGATGATCCAGGACGGCAAGCGCGTGGCGCTGCTGTCCTTCGGCACCCGCCTGGGCGAGGTAAGAA
Organism: Leisingera sp. F5; assembly: GCF_001593695.1. Lineage (NCBI taxonomy): Bacteria > Pseudomonadati > Pseudomonadota > Alphaproteobacteria > Rhodobacterales > Roseobacteraceae > Leisingera > Leisingera sp. F5. Next base: position 1,742 of record NZ_LUKH01000361.1, read on the forward strand.
AGGCCGCCGAGGCGCTTGCTGCCAAGGGCATCACGCCCACCATCGCCGACGCCCGCTTTGCCAAACCGCTGGACCGGGACCTGATCCTGCAGCTGGCCGCGGACCACGAGGCGCTGATCACCATCGAAGAAGGCGCAGTGGGCGGTTTCGGCTCCCACGTCGCGCAGCTGCTTGCAGAAGCAGGCGTTTTCGACAGCGGCCTCAAGTTCCGCTCAATGGTGCTGCCCGATACTTTCATCGACCAGGCCAGCCCGGCGGACATGTATGAGGTCGCGGCGATGAACGCGCCGCAGATCGAAGCCAAGGTGCTGGAAGTGCTGGGCGTCGCAACGATAGGCGAGAAGCGGGCTTAATCGCGGAACAACAGGCCCGCGCCTGCCAGTTGTGTGCTGCGTGTTAAGGAAAACCAGTCACCTCACAGGCATATCTGTAAGCTCCAGATAGCTTTCTTTCATTCAGCTTGCGCACCAGTGCAGCGACCTCGTCGTCCCCGAGCAGGTGAACAGGCAGCTTGTAAGGGCAGACCACGGCAACGTTCTATAACATGGCCCGTTTGGCAAAAACCTCGGGGCCAAACACGATGTCCGCTTTGGCTGAAAACGATTGCTTTTCCCAAATCTGATCCAGAACCCCAGGAAACTGCCTACTAATCCGCGCATAAAGCCGCCCAAGCGTCCGGAAATTCGACAGAACAAAGACCAAATGCAGCCAGCCCATGCCTTAAACCCCCGGCGGCTCTGCCGGCGGCACAAAGCTCTCCATGTCCTCGGCTTCCAGCACCGCGCGCAACCCCTCGCGGTAGGTTGGATAGAGCAGCTCAACCCTCAGCTCCTCCCTGATGCGGCGGTTGCGGACCCGCTTGTTCTCGCCGTAAAAACTGCGCGCCATCGGCGTCATGCCGGCCTCGTCAAAGGGCACCTCGGCAGGCATAGGCAGGCCAAGCAGTTCCGCTGCATGGCCCAGCACATCCTGCGGCGGGG
>NZ_LUKH01000362.1:0-2716 GCF_001593695.1 Leisingera sp. F5
GATCGAACGCACCGCAGCCGGCGCCATCATCTATGCAACTGCCATTGCCAGCCGCCAGGGCGCCTATGACGTTGTGCTGCGGCCGGCCGAAGGCAGCGAAGACGGCGTTCTGAGCTTAGACTTCCGGGTTGTCTATCCGGAGTCCGGCACGGCAACCGGCAGCGAATTCAGCCGCACCATCCATGCCGCCCGCACAGTCACGAATCAGGACTTGGCCGGTATCCGCACCGTGCGTGTGAATGGCGCAGAGAATGCCCGCGAAAGCCGCCGCCGCTGATCTCAAGACCGCCTGGAAAGAAAAACGCCCGCAGGATTTATGGCGCATTCCGGACTTTGGGGCACAATAGCAACGCCTGCCGAGTTTTTTGCTCGGCAGGCGTTTGATTTTTAACAAGCTTGTCTGGTAGCGACCTTCTCGTTGCCCTGGAGAAAAGTCCCGGGGCCACACTTTTCAAAAAAATGCGGTTGAGCCTTCGGTTTTGGAGACTTTGGCCAATATCAGCACTGCTTGGCGGAGGGCGACTTGTCGAAACGAAACAGAACGAAAGGCTGTGTCGTGGCAAAGTCCGTGCCCAAACTGTCTCTTCCTCAAATCCATCCCGATATCGGGAAAACAATCAACCTCAACTGCTGCGGCGATCCGGATTGCCGGAACTACGGCGTTGCGCCCGATTTCATCCACCAGTCCTTCGTAGGTAGAAACGCTCAGACAAGAAAGCAAAATGCGTTTGCTGCAAATCCTGCCTTGGCCAAAGGATATGGGAAATACACGATCACAGGCGGCAAGGATCTGCAGGTTGTCTCGACTGCTCTCGAGCATTCAAAAGATCCTCATCTGAATTAGTCTCGATGTGATCTGACACCGCCCCCCTTCTCAGCACGCTGAACTGGGGGCGGCGCATCTCTTGAAGGAGAGGATGGCTGGCCGTTTTGATGGTGGTGCAAACCCAACCGCAAAACGAGGCAACCACAATGCTGAACTCTACCGATAAGATCATCAAACACAAAACCGGTCTGCTGAACCTGGCCGAGGAACTGGGCAATGTCAGCAAAGCCTGCCAGGTGATGCGCTGCAGCCGTGACACGTTCTTTCGCTATAAATCAGCGGTCGAGGACGGGGGCGTCGAAGCCCTGTTTGAGCGCACCCGGCGCAAGCCCAACTTGGCCCATCGGATTGACGAGGCGGCCGAACAGGCGGCCATCAAATCCGCCACCGATTTCCCGGCCTTTGGCCAAGCCCGCACCTCCAACGAGCTGCGCACGGGATTTGTTCGTTACTGACCGATTTGGTAAGAAAATCCGGCCGCGAGAGTGGTTTCGTGTGCTTCCACAGCATATCAGCCAGGCAGTCGATCTCATCAGATCGGGAACTCTGCACGAATACGATCTCGGAAAACAGGAGATTGTCCGAAAAACCTGAAAGTCATTTCGGAAAACTTCATTGCGGTATGCGGTGTTGGACCTTTTCGATGAAGGATTCGAACGCAGATATCGCTGCGAAATATAGGCCTGCGGCACAGCTTGTTCCCACAACCACAGTCAGCGCGAGAGTGATCACCAATTTCTTGAACTCAGCCTTAATGTCTGATTTTTCGTTATTTTTTGGCTTCGTGTCCATGTGCATCTCCGGTTTCTTGAGGGAGATAGGGATGTTCTTGGGGCTGCAACAAGGCAAAAACCAATCAGAACGCAATGAGGCCCCCTCAACTTTTTTTGTTGAGAGGGCCTCATGTCCCAAAATCCGGAATGCGTCACAGGATTTACGGGCGTTTTTCTTTGTGCGGATTGCTGACTGCGACTATAGCGCCTTACAGCTCCACAACTTTTACGTCTTGCCCCTTGGCGGCGAGACCGATCTTGCCGTCACATAGCCGCAGTGCATCGGCGCCGAACACCTCATGCCGCCAGCCGTTAAGGGCCGGAACATCGCGCAGGCCTGCAGCAATTGCGTCCAGGTCCGCGCTGGGTGCGATCAGCTTGGCCGCCACGCCCTCTGCTTCGGTCTTGGCCTTCAGCAGCACCCGCAGCAGATCCGCCAGCGCCGGGTTCACCTGCAGCTTTTCCTTGCTGCGGTCCATCTTGGGGTGGTTCTCGGGCGGGCAGTCAGCCCCCTTGGCTACGGCCGCCAGGATACCTTCGGCAATCGCACCTTTGCGCGCCTCGCGCAGCAGCAGGCGGGATCCGCCCAGATCACCGGGATTGCGCGGCTTGGTCGAGGCCAGTTCCACCAGCGCGTCATCCTTGAACACCCTGTTGCGCGGCACATTGTTGGTTTGCGCATAGGTTTCGCGAAACGCCGCCAGTTCGCGCACAACCGCCAGAAATTTGCCCGAGGAGGTCCGGGTCTTAACCCGTTTCCAGGCGTCCTGGGGTTGAATGTCATAGGTAGCCGGATCGGTCAGCACCTGCAGTTCCTCGGTCACCCAGTGGGACCGTCCGCTTTTTTCCAGTTCAGCGGCCAGGAATTCATAAATCTTGCGCAGATGGGTCACATCAGCCAGCGCATAGGTCTTTTGCGCGTCGCTCAAGGGACGGCGCGACCAATCGGTGAAGCGCGATGTCTTGTCGACACCCAGCTTGACGATTTTACGCACCAGGGTTTCATAGCCCGCCTGATCGCCAAAGCCACAGACCATCGCGGCCACTTGGGTGTCGAACAGCGGCTTCGGGAAAACGCTCGCATCGACCCAGAAGATTTCCAGGTCCTGACGGGCAG
>NZ_LUKH01000363.1:0-2711 GCF_001593695.1 Leisingera sp. F5
GGGAACAAAACACCGGCCGAAGCGCGCCGGACGCTTGAGCAGTTTGAGGGCTCCGCGCCCGGCGCGCTTGCCAAACCCGAAACCGACGACTACCAAAATCAAATCCGCAGACTCTCATCATGAACAAGGGACCAGTGGGGGGCACGTCAAGTTGAATATCCCAGGTGGGCAGCGCCGGGCCAGCGCTTCCTTCTAGGCCTCGATGCAGATCCCCGCGCTCATCGTGCCGGATAGCCGCCAGATCAACACTTTCCGGCTGTGCCAGTCCATGGCCGCGGCCGAGTAAAGGCCCCCCGGTGCATGGGAATGCAGGCTGCATCGGAACACCAGACCTGATTGGGGCGGGTGATCGCCAAGCCTTTGAGCAAATATGGGTGAATCTTGTGTTCCGGGTGTTTCCGGCTGGTCTTTGACGCCTTGCAGATCGGCACAAGACGCATGATCCGCATCAGCCGCCGCACGCGGTACCGCCCGCAACTATGCCCCTTTCGCTGCATGCGGCGAACCACCTGGCGCGCGCCATACCAAGGCGTTTACAGAAATTGCTTGTCGATGATGTCATGAACCGCAGATTTTCCTCGCTTTCGCGGGCAGCGAGCTAGTGAAGGCGCCACTGGTTCAAGCCCACTAGCCAACGGCAGTATCGTGATGCGCGAATAGAGGAGCTGCTCAAGGTCGGTATCCGACATTTCCGGCGGCAGCGGCCTGCTTAAGACTGCCTCTTGGGCACGCTCCAGATAACCCTGCAGCGTGGTGCGGCCAATCGCCGGGCTCGCCGCCAGCCGGCGGGCCGGCAGGCCCTCAGCTGAAAGCCGCAGTACGTCTCGTATCTTGCGCATCCGCTGCCCGGCAGGCGCATACGCGCCTGCTGCCGAGAGGGGGCAGTCTCTTCATCGCGCTCCCTCTGGTCCCAAAAGAACCGCAAGGTAGCGGGCTGCTGATCGCCTCGCTGCAACACGTCTGAGAGGTGGCCGGATGTCGTTGGAACGGGTGGCCGGATCACACCGGATTACGCAGGCAAGGCATTCCAACTTGGAATGACAGCAGTAGGCAATCTCATTGGTTTTGGCGGCGCGTTCGCGGATAAATGCACCCAGAGCTTATTCCAAGGAGGCCGCATGGACCGCGCCCAGATCGTGCATAAGAATTTCCTGGACCGGGTAAAGGCCGCAGACTTCCCTGCAGGTGCGGCACCCGCAGGACCGCTTGCCGTATCAGAGGCAGTTGGCACCTTCCGTGCACAGGTGTTGAGCCGGGCGCTGGACTTGACCAGCCGGGCGATGCAAAAAGCGGGAGAGGGGTTTTACACCATCGGATCCTCGGGGCATGAGGGGATGGCGGCGGTGGCGCGGGCGCTGCGCCCGACCGACATGGCCTTCTTGCATTACCGTGATGCAGCGTTTCAGATTGCCCGGGCGGATCAGGTTCCGGGGCAACGGATTGCCTGGGATATGCTTTTGTCCTTTGCCTGTTCCAGCGAAGACCCAACCTCAGGCGGCCGGCACAAGGTTCTGGGCTCCAAGACACTGATGATCCCGCCGCAAACGTCTACCATTGCCTCGCATCTGCCCAAGGCGGTGGGAGCGGCTTACTCCGTCGGTGCAGCCAAGCGGCACCAGCCAGAGCATCAGGTGCTTCCGGAAGACGCCATTGTCATGTGCTCTTTCGGGGATGCTTCGGCCAACCATTCGACTGCGCAAGGGGCAATCAACACCGCGGGCTGGAGTTCGGTGCAATCGACGCCGCTGCCTTTGCTGTTTGTCTGCGAGGACAACGGTATCGGCATTTCCGTAAAAACGCCGAAGGGCTGGATCGAGGCCTCGATGGCGCAGCGGCCGGGCATCAAGTATTTCAAGGCAGACGGGCTGGATATCTATAACGCCTTTGCAGTGGCGCAAGAGGCAGCAGAGTATGTGCGGACCCGCAAGAAGCCGGCCTTCCTGCATCTGCGCACCGTGCGGCTGTACGGCCATGCCGGGGCGGATGTTCCGACCACTTACCTCAGCAAGGCCGAGGTTGAGGCGGATGAAGCCAATGATCCGCTGCTTCATTCGGTGCGGCTGCTGAATGAAGCCGGGGCGCTGCAGCCCAAGGAAGCGCTGAAGGTTTACACGGACACTTGCGCGCGGGTGGAGCGAATCCGGACAGAGGCGGTGACACGGCCGCATCTGAAGACGGCAGAAGATGTGGCTGCCAGCCTGATTCCGCCAACGCGGACCTGTAGGCCCACCAATGGCCCGCGTTTAGAGGAGCGGGCAGCGGCGTTCGGCAGCGACATGCGGGCGATGGAGGAGCCGCAGCCAATGTCGCGGCTGATCAACTGGGCGCTGACCGATTTGATGCTGGAGCATGGCGAGATCGTCATGATGGGCGAGGATGTAGGCCGCAAGGGCGGTGTTTACGGCGTCAGTCAGAAGCTGCAGCAGCGGTTCGGACCGGACCGGGTCATCGACACGCTGCTGGATGAGCAGTCGATCCTGGGGCTGGCGATTGGTATGGGGCACAATGGGTTTGTGCCCATCCCGGAAATCCAGTTCCTTGCCTATCTGCATAATGCCGAGGACCAACTGCGCGGCGAAGCGGCGACTTTGCCCTTCTTCTCGAACGGGCAATTCACCAACCCGATGGTGCTGCGGATTGCGGGCCTTGGCTATCAGAAGGGCTTTGGCGGGCACTTCCACAATGACAACTCTCTGGCGGTGCTGCGGGAT
>NZ_LUKH01000364.1:0-2700 GCF_001593695.1 Leisingera sp. F5
CTGAAAGCCGGAGAAGAACTGCAGGACTGCGGGCAGAGCCTTCAATTCCTCCAGCAGGAACGTCCGCCCGAACCCGAACAGCGGAAACAGGTTGGACAAGCTGAGCGCCATCGCTGATCCCATCGGGCGTTCGATCACTTCATGCGGCGCTGGGACGCAACAACCGGAGAAATAGCCCCAGAAGGCAGCAAACCCCAAGGCCCAGATACCCAGCAGCCACAGCGTGGGCCGCAGAATGGAATAGCCGTATTCGGAGAACAGGCCGAACAGCAGATAGGGCAGTCGTTGCCAGAGGGAGCCGATTTTCCCGGCAAAATGCATTTCCCGGCGGAAGAAGAAATGCTCGTCTTCGGGGAGGCCCTGTTTGGCGAGGATGTGGCGGATGGTGGCGCAGGTTTCGCGGGCGACCTCTGAATCCTGCTTTGTTTGATAAGGCCAGTAGACGGCACCTTTCAGATTTCTGTTTGCCTTAACCTCGCTTTCAGTCGGTTCTTCACGTGCGGTGAACGTAGTTCTGTCATCCAGAATGGCACCTGAAAAATCTGGATAAGCATTCAAGAATGAGGCTTGGCGAAATGAGGTTGGATTCTCGAACTGGCAATCTCGAAAACTAGGGAAACTGGCCTCGACCTCCCCTGGCTCACCGAATACAACATCTAGGAATCTAGCCCTCCCTTGAAATCTTGCCATCTCAAAGGAAGACCTCCTTTTGAAGATGGTATCGATAAAATTTGCGTCTTCCGAAAAAACCACCCTGCTGAAAGATACATAGCCCTTGAATTCAGAATCATGAAAAACAATTGACTTATAAAATTTGGATATTGAAAAAGATACATCATCGCCAAAAGTGGCGGAAAAGCTTGTGCGACCGAAGAAAGATGCTCCTAAAAAATTCACACCGCACTCGAAAACAGTTCTCCGGATCGAAAGGTCGCCTAAGAACAACGCGTCATCAAAGTCGACATCCCCGTTAAAACAAACAAGCGAAATGTAGACACTACTCGGAAAACACCAACGCTGAAGTTCCAGAGAATGTTCTACAGTAATTTTGGACAAACGTATGGGGTGACGGGGATCCGGAAAATTTGGCACTGAACAATGCGGCTCGTTCCGCCGCCTAAACTCGGCGTCAAATTTCGAAACAATCTCATCGTGGATGTTTTCCCAATCGAGAAAATCGGCGGCAACTATTACACCGTCGTCAACGAGTTTTTGCCTTTCCCCCTTTGTCAGTGCTCGCCCTGCCCAAGCGTTCCAAACCGCCCTGTTACGGTCATGATCATCCCCATAAAGCGTCATCAGCACATACCAGGGGTTTTCGTTGGCGGGCTTCAGCTTGGGCTGCGGGGCGGCTGAGGCCAGCCCTTCTGTCTCGTCACGCATCAATCGCTCTCGTCATGCAAATCGGCTTTGCCGCAGGCTAAGGGCTTTGGCGCACCGGCTTCAATACCTAACGGAGGGCAGCGCCTGACCTTGGGGAGGTGCAAAGCGCCTTCCCAGGGGGAAGGTCAGGCGCTGCCCGGCCTTGCGGCCGGCCTAAGAAAATACAGCCCCCGGTGTACAGGGGGTGCATGGCCAGCACCCCCCGTTTTCCTTGCCTCCTGCCGCATTCCTGATATACGCGCGCGGATGACCAGTACCCCGTCCAGCAACCCGCCCAGCCTCCGCCCCGACCTTGCCCCGGAACCGCAGTTCCGCGACGCCCCCCGTGACGGCCAGCCGACCCTCGGCATGGTCTCGCTCGGCTGCCCCAAGGCGCTGGTGGACAGCGAACGCATCCTGACCCGGCTGCGCGCCGAAGGCTACGGCATCTCGCCCGACTACGCAGGCGCCGATGCGGTGATCGTCAACACCTGCGGGTTCCTGGACAGCGCCAAGGCGGAAAGCCTGGAAGCGATCGGCGAGGCGCTGAAGGAAAACGGCAAGGTGATCGTCACCGGCTGCCTGGGCGCCGAGCCGGAGTACATCCGCGAGCATCACCCGCGCATTCACGCCGTCACCGGCCCGCATCAGTACGAACAGGTGCTGGACGCGGTGCATTCCGCGGTGCCGCCCAGCCCCAACCCTTACGTGGACCTGCTGCCTGCGGCCGGCGTCAAGCTCACTCCGCGGCACTTCAGCTATCTGAAGATCTCCGAGGGCTGCAACCACAAGTGCAAGTTCTGCATCATTCCTGACATGCGGGGCAAGCTGGCCTCTCGCCCGGTGCACGCGGTGCTGCGCGAGGCGGAAAAGCTGGTCGGGGTCGGCGTGCGCGAGCTTTTGGTGATCAGCCAGGACACCTCTGCCTACGGGCTGGACCGCAAGTATTCCACACATCCCTGGAAGGGCGAGGAAGTGCGCAGCCATATCCTCGACCTCTCCCGCGAACTGGGCAGGCTGGCCCCCGCGGATGAGCTGTGGGTGCGGCTGCACTACGTTTACCCCTACCCCTATGTGCGCGACCTGATCCCGCTGATGGCGGACCCGGACAATGCGCTGCTGCCCTATCTGGACATCCCCTTCCAGCACGCCCACCCGGATGTGCTGCGCCGCATGGCCCGCCCCGCCGCCGCCGCCAAGACGCTGGACGAGATCCGCGCCTGGCGCGCGACCTGCCCGGATATCACCCTGCGCTCCACCTTCATCGTCGGCTTCCCCGGCGAGACGGAGGCGGAGTTCCAGCACCTGCTCGATTGGATGGACGAGGCGCAACTGGAC
>NZ_LUKH01000365.1:0-2694 GCF_001593695.1 Leisingera sp. F5
GGCCTGCGCAGCCGCGGCATTACCAATGCAATTGCCACCGACATCGGCGCCGGCACCAGCTATTCGATGCTGCAGACCCTGAACGAAGGCTACAAGGTCCTGCAGCTGCAGAACCAGAAACTGCATCCCTTGCGCGCCTTCCACTGGATTACACGCGGCAATGCGGTGGCGCTTGGGCTGGCGGACAAAATCGGCACGCTGGACGCCGGCACCGAGGCCGACATCGTGGTGCTCGATTCCCGCGCCACCCCGGCGATGGATCTGCGGATGCAGCGGGCCGAAACCCTGTCCGAGGAGCTGTTCATCCTGCAGACCCTGGGCGACGACCGCTCCATCGCGCAGACCTATGCGGCTGGCAAACCGATGAAGGTCTGAGGCCCCGTTGAAAAAAGACCGGCCCAAAGGCCGGTCCATAGCTGCCGGACAGAGGCGTCCCGGCAGGGAGTGAAACCTTCAGGAACGGCGCTGGACCGGCTCCGCGCCATAAACTTCCTCAAGTATAATCTCGACTAGATCGAACTCTGTGTGCAGGTTGACGTCCTCGAAATAGATGTGGCTCGGCCAGGCCTGGCCGACGTGGTTGTCCTCGGGCAGATCCACATGGGCGCAGACGTTGCGGATGGCCGCCACATGGGTACGGGCCATCCCGCGGGTTTCTGCCTTGGCGGCGTCCAGATCCTCGATGCTGTTGCGGTCGATCTGCGGCGAGCCGATGCCCGAGGTCAGCGGCATGTTGCGCTCGATCGCCTGCTGTTCGTAGAACGAGATATCCACCAGATCCGCGGCCAGCCGCATGATGAAGACAGGGTTCGCGCTGACCTTGGCGTCGGTCAGTGCCAGCAGCGCCGGGTTTTCCGACGGCGCCAGTTCGGGGGCTGCTGCGGCGTCGGCTGATGTGCCGCCGCGGCGGCGCGATCTACGGTCTTTCTTCTTGGCCAGGGTCACGTGGTCGCCGCGATAGTTGTTGTCAAACACCCGGTTCGCATAAGGCTTGTCGCGCAGCATGTGGCGGATCGAACGGATCGACATGTTCTTGCAGTTTTCCGGCCCGATGAAGAAGGGCGAGCCGGAGGCGTCTGACAGCTCGACCCAGCCGTTCGGGAAAGTGGCGATATGGTGGTCCATCCAGGGACCCAAAACCGTGTCGCCCAGGTGATCCAGCAGCGCATTCACCTCATCCGGATCATTCACCACGTCGCCAAGCAGCGGTTCCTGCCCATAGATGTCGGCAGCCAGACTGTAAGGCGCAGTGATCTGCAGCAGCGGCGGCAGGCCGGTCAGCTCTTCATGCACCCGCAGGATATTGGTGATTGTCAACGGCACGCCGGTGGTAAAGTCCGGGGTCTGGAGGCCGCGCCAGTTTTCCTTGTTGATCAGGATGTTATCGGGATCGGCGCCCGGCGGGTATTTGTCCGGGTACATCATGGTCTGGCCCAGCGGCTCGCAGGACCAGGCATAAAGCGCCCAGGTGATATAGAATTTGTTCACCCCCAACAGGCGGCTGACCGCAAGATTGACGCGGACATAGCGGTAGGGGTCCTCGTGGTAATATTCGCGGGTTTCGATGCCGTAGAGATCATTCAGCACCGCCAGCGCCAGCATATGGACCGAGGCCACGCTATTGACGCGGTTGGGGTCGGCTTTCTGCCCGAAGTTGGCATCGAAACCACCGGCGATGGCGGTGTCGAACACCCGTTTCATTTCTGCCTTGGCTTCGGCGCCGCCTGCCTGCCAGGCCCGCAGCAGGTCCAGCCCCTTGGGGAATGCATAATCTTCAATTCTGGTCATGGATCGGTCTCAAACCTTGGTGAACCCACGGCGCACAGCGGGCGCCCATTGGGATAGAGGATACCCAATAGTGGGCATATCAAATATACCCGTTAATGATTTAACTATAGGCCCACTTTGAGCTATGCCAAAATCCCCCGGCGGCGCGCTGCTGCAAGGTTTCACAATCGAACGCGACTCTTCGGTGCCGATCTACCGGCAGCTGGATGCCTCCTTGCGGCGGCTGATCCTGGACGGCTCGCTGGCGCCGGGGCAAAAGCTGCCCTCGACCCGCGAGCTGGCGCAGGAGCTGGGGATTTCGCGGATCACGGTGAAGAACGTCTATGAACAGATCATCGCCGAGGGCTATGCCCAGGCCCAGACCGGGGCCGGCACCTTTGTGGCCGACGGGCTGGACACCGAAGCGTTTCCGCAGATCCGCACGGCGCGGCGCAAGGACAAACCGTCGGTGATCGAAATTTCCGGGCGGGCGCGGACCATTGCGGCGTCCAAATCGGTGGCGCGTTATGGTGAGACAGCGCCATTCCGGCCCGGCGTGCCGGCGCTGGATCAGTTTCCGGTCAAGCTGTGGAACAAATACATGGCCGAGGCGATGGCGCGGGATGCACGCCGCAGTCTGAGCTACGGGCAGGTGAACGGCAATGCGGCCCTGCGCAAAGCGATTGCCCGGCATCTGGCCGATGCCCGCGGCATGAAGGTGGATTCGGAGCGGGTGATCATCACGTCGGGCGCCCAGCAGGCTTTTGTTCTGATTGCCTTTGTGCTGCTGAATCAGGGGGATACGGTCTGGTACGAGAACCCCGGCCATATCGCCGGGCGCGACGTGATGCAGATCATGGGCGCCAATGTGGCCGCGGTGCCGGTGGATGGCGAGGGGCTGGACCTGGATCATGCGATCCGCCGCCA
>NZ_LUKH01000366.1:0-2690 GCF_001593695.1 Leisingera sp. F5
TGCAACCGAGATGCTGCAGTTCCGCCCCGGCGCGGATGTGTCGATGCTGAACGCGATCATGCATGTGATCGTCGAGGAGGAACTGTATGACAGCCAGTACATCCACCGCTGGACCGAGAACTGGGAAGCTGAAAAAGAGCACCTGAAGCAGTTCACGCCAGAGAAGATGTCGGAAATCTGCGGCATCGAACCGGACCAGCTGCGCCGTGTGGCGCGGATCTTTGCCAAGGCAGAGGCCGGTTTGATCTTCTGGGGCATGGGTATCTCCCAGCACATTCACGGCACCGACAACTCGCGCTGCCTGATCTCGCTGGCCTGATGACCGGTAACGTCGGCAAGCCGGGCGCCGGCCTGCACCCGCTGCGCGGCCAGAACAACGTGCAGGGTGCGTCCGACGCGGGCCTGATCCCGATGTTCCTGCCGGATTATCAGACCGTTACCTCGGATGATGTGCGCAAAAGCTTTACCGATGTCTGGGGCGGCGGCGACTTCTCGAACGAGAAGGGTCTCACCGTGACCGAGATCGTCGATCAGGCCTATGCCGGCAACGTCAAGGGCATGTACATCCAGGGCGAAAACCCGGCGATGTCCGACCCGGATGCAGATCACGCACGCGACGCCTTTGCCAAGCTGGAGTTGATGATCGTTCAGGATATCTTTCTCACAGAGACGGCGAACTATGCCGACATCATCCTGCCGGCCTCGGCGCTCTATGAAAAGAACGGCACCGTGTCCAACACCAACCGGCAGGTGCAGCGGGTGCGCCCCGCCGTGGCGCCTCCGGGCGAGGCGCGCGAGGACTGGAAAGTCACCGTGGAACTGGCGCAGCGCATCGGCCTGCCTTGGGATTACAAGGATGTCAGCGAAGTCTTTAACGAGATGAAGCTGAACATGAAGTCCCTGAACAACATCACCTGGGAGCGTCTGGAAACCGAGACCATCACCTACCCGTCGCTGCACGAGACTGATCCCGGTCAGGCGATTGTGTTTGGTGACGGCTTCCCGCGCCCCGAAGGCCGTGCCCGCTTTACCCCGGCGTCGGTGATCCCGCCGGATGAGGCGCCGGATGCGGAATATCCGATGATCATGACCACCGGCCGCCAGCTGGAGCATTGGCACACCGGGTCGATGACCCGCCGGTCATTGGTGCTGGATGCGGTCGAGCCGGAAGCGAACTGCTCGCTCAACCCCAAAACCCTGCGGGCGATGGGCGTAGAGCCGGGCGAGATGGTGCGTCTGTCAACCCGCCGCGGCTCGATCGAGATCATGGCGCGGGCCGACCGGGCAATTGCCGAGGACATGGTGTTTGTGCCCTTTGCCTATGTCGAGGCCGCCGCCAATATCCTGACCAACCCGGCAATCGACCCCTACGGCAAGATCCCCGAATTCAAGTTCTCGGCTGTCCGAGTCGAAAAGGTGGAGAGCCAGATCGCCGCTGAGTAATCCGGCTGCGTATAGATGAATTAGGGGCGGGCGCGGAGCTGATGGCTTCGCGCCCGCTTTGCGTTTGGGCTTCTAGGATTTTCACCGATGTATTTGAGGCTGGCGGCCTGCTATTTTCCGGGCAGATAGCTTTGTCAGCTGTGGCGGGACAGAAAACGGTCCAGATCCCGCTTTGATGGCGGCGTGCCAGTGAAAACCTCGACCCAGCCGGGCATGAGCGATATCCGGTACTCCGTGCTTTCGTTCACTTGCATCGAGATATAGCCGATTTGGGTGTAAATCATCGCACGTGCGCGGATCAGTGCGACGCCGGCGCTGAAACCAAAGCGGATGAACATCTCCGTCAAAGCCTGTTCGCGCCGGGTATCGGCTAAGTCCAGCCTTGCCTGTAAACCAGGGTCATTGCGCGCCCAATTTCGGATGGCCAGATCCAGCCGGGAGTCGAACAGGTCGGCATCAATCCAGCAGTCGAACAGATTGAACAACGCTTCGGCAATACTCTCGGCATACGCCTCGGACCGGGCGATCAGGTTCCCGGTGTTCTTTTCCTCCCATCGCTGGATCATCGCCTCCAGCAGTGCCTCGCGGTCTTTAAAGTGCCAGTAGAAACTGGTGCGGGCCACACCAAGCCGCTTGGCCAGCGGCATCACTTTTACCGCTTCCACGCCGCTCTCGGTCAATACTTCGTAAGCGGCTGATAGCCAGTCTTCGTCACCCAGCCGGGTGCGGGTAATGTCCTGAGTGTCCATGCGACAGCCATAACAGCGGGGCAGGACGGGCGCAACTTTTCTTGACAGGTATGATTGTTTAATTGACTCTTGTGTCAAGAGTGGCTGGCGACTCGCAAATGCCGCGCTTGCCCAGACATCGTTCCAGGAGACCCGCATCATGTCCAAGGACCCGCTGCTGCAGCCCTATCAGCTGAAACACCTGGCGCTGCGCAACCGGATCATGACCACCAGCCATGAACCGGCCTACCCGGAAGACGGCATGCCTAAGGAACGCTATGCCGCTTATCACGCGGAGCGCGCCAAGGCGGGTGTGGCGCTGACAATGACCGCCGGATCAGCCGCGGTCAGCCGCGACAGCCCGCCGGTGTTCAACAATATCCTCGCCTACAAGGATGAGGTGGTCCCCTGGATCCGCAACTTGACCGATCAGGTGCATGAACACGGTGCGGCGGTGATGATCCAGCTAACACACTTGGGTCGCCGCACCGGCTGGAACAAAGGTGACTGGCTGCCTTC
>NZ_LUKH01000367.1:0-2686 GCF_001593695.1 Leisingera sp. F5
ATCACATCCTGTACCCGATACTCCCGCTTCAGCAGTTCGATCACGTCCCAGCGCCGCTCCTTGCGCCGGTTGCCCGCGAACATTGGGTAAATTGCGATATGCCCGCCGGCATGGGTGGAAAACCAGTTGTTCGGAAATACACTGTCCGGCGTCTCGGTTGTGGTGTCATCAAACAGGTGAACAGTGACACCTGCGCCGCGCAGAGTTTCCACCGCGCCGTCGAATTCAGCCAGTGCCTGGGCCGAGGTGGTTTCGGTTGAGGTATTTGCCAATGTTTGAAAGGCGTTGTCGCCCTGTGTTTCCGGGTTTGAACGGAAGTGGTGCGGCCGGACCATCACCACCGCATTGGGGGCTTGCAAGCTGGTCACTGGTAGCTCCGCGTCGGGCGGTCAAATACGCGGCGGCCCAAGGCTGAGGCGCAGAGGTCCACCATCAAATGCGCTGTGCGTCCGCGTTCATCCAGAAAAGGGTTCAATTCCACCAGATCCAAGGAGGTCATCAGTCCAGAGTCATGCAGGATTTCACAAACCAGATGCGCTTCGCGCACTGTGGCACCGCCGGGAACTGTTGTGCCGACCGCGGGGGCGACGGACGGGTCCAGAAAATCCACGTCCAGCGAGACATGCAACATGCCATTGGCCTGGGCGACTTGCTCCAGGAACCGGTTCAGCGGGCCTGCAATGCCATTCTCATCGATATGGCGCATGTCATGGGTTCGGATGGAGCTGCCTTCCAGGGCAAGCCGCTCCTGGGTGTCGACAGATCGCAGTCCGATCATGCAGACATTCTCCTGGGGCACCGGGCTGGCGACATCAGGAAATCCCTCGAACCCCTTGCGGCCAGTGAAATAACCCACTGGTGTTCCATGCAGGTTTCCGCTGTCTGATGTTTCCGGTGTGTGGAAATCGGTATGCGCGTCCAGCCATAGAACAAACTGCGGCCGACCGGCCTTGGCAGCATAATTCGCAGCACCTGCGACCGAACCGAGCGAAAGGGAGTGATCTCCGCCCAGGAAAACAGGAAGCCCTCCCTCAAGAGCGTCTTCGGCTGCCCGTGCCAGACGTGCGGTCCAGCCGATTGTTTCATTGCGGGCAAAAACCAGTCCATCGTTGCTGTCCGGTGTATGCGGCGCCGGAGCAAGGTTTCCAAGGTCCTCAACCGTATGTCCAAGACTTTCCAACGCGGCGGCAAGCCCGGCAGTGCGGTACGCGTCGGGGCCCATAAGGCAGCCGGCCCGGCGTTTCCCACTGTCCACCGGGGCGCCAATAAGGATGCAATGTTGCGATGTCACCATTTTGGCCTCTCAAAAAATCTGCTTTCATACTAGAAACCTCCGATATGCGATGGATTCCAGCACGCATTTTGTCCATAAAGGACGGTGATTGATCGATTTGAGGTGAGTAATGGACAAAACGGATGAGCGGCTGGTGTCGGCCCTGCGGCACAACGCACGGGCGTCTCTGTCGGATCTGGCGCTGGAGCTGAACCTGTCACGCACCACAGTGCGGGCACGGATCGAGCGGCTGCAGGCGCGGGGGGATATTCTGGGTTTTACCGTGGTGCTGAAAGAAGACGTGCTGCGGGATCCGGTCCGTGGGCTGATGCTGATCGGCATCGAAGGCCGCGGTACCAGCCGGATCACCCGGCAGCTGCAGGGGCTGCCAGAGGTGCGGGCCATTCACACCACCAACGGGCGCTGGGATTTGATAGTGGAGCTTGGCACCGAGACCCTGGAAACCCTGGACACGGCTTTGGCCAAGATCCGCACCTTTGAAGGGATTGTGAGCAGCGAGACAAATCTGCTGCTGGCCACAAAAAAGGACAGCTGATATCTGGAGAGGCTGCGGGATAACCAATGGGTTAGCTGCCGCACCTCAACTTTCCACAAGATTAACCCTGCTTGCGGGTATGGTTGGCGGCTGCGACCCAAAGCAATGCCAGACCAAAGGATGCAAGGGCATTCCAGCTGGCCATGGACAGTGACAGCATTTCCCAAGGCACCTGATCGCATTGCACCAGCGGTGCGGCCATGATCTGGTCCAGCAGCTGATCCGGAGACAGGCCGCCAATCGGACCGGACGTGCAGGTGGACGGACCTTCCCACCAGCCTCGTTCAACACCGGTGTGAAAGGCGCCAACGCCTGCTGTGGCCAGCGCCGCCAGTGCACCCAGATAAGGCAGCAGCGCCCCCGGAATGATCAGCGCCAAAACGCCGATCCCGGCGGCGGCGGCATGCGGATAGCGCTGCCAATAGCAGAGTTTACAGGGCGGCATTTCGCCAATGTACTGGAACCCCAGCGCCCCTAACAGCAGCGCAGCAGAGCCGCTGGCCGCGACGAGGATCAGAAATCGATGCATAGTCAGATGAACCTTACCAGCAGGAAGCCGCCAAACAGAACAACCATGAAGGCCGTAAAAACCAGGCCCAGGCGGCGTTCTATAAAGTCACGAATTGGGGATCCGAATTTCCAGAGCAGCCCGGCGACGATGAAAAAACGCAGTGCCCGTGCAAGGATAGAAGTGGCAATGAAAGTACCTATCGGCATTCCGGTCCAGCCCGACATAATGGTTATCACTTTATAGGGGAACGGTGTGATGCCGGCGCCAAGCACAGCCCAAAAGCCAAAATCGTTAAAGCGGGTGTTGAATTCTGCCATGGCGTCGCCTTTGCCCATCGCCTCCAGCA
>NZ_LUKH01000368.1:0-2684 GCF_001593695.1 Leisingera sp. F5
CCTGCCAACGAAAGATAAGCCATGACCGCCGCCACCCCCGTCATTTCCTGCAAAAACGTCTGGAAACTGTTTGGCGCCCAACCTGAACAGTATCTGAAGTCGTTGACCGGCAACCCGGGCTTTGATGAGATCCGCCAGGCTGGCTATATCGCAGCTGTGCGTGACGTCTCCCTGGATATCGCCAAGGGGGAAATGCTGGTGATCATGGGACTGTCAGGTTCCGGCAAGTCCACCTTTGTACGCTGCCTGTCCCGTCTCATTGATATCACCGGCGGAGAGGTCCGGGTCGAAGGCCAGAATATTGGTGAGATGTCCGAGAAGGAGCTGATCGGCCTGCGCCGCAACAAGATGGGCATGGTGTTCCAGAGCTTCGGCCTCTTGCCGCACCGTACCGTTCTGGACAATGTCGCCTTCCCGCTGGAAATGCGCGGCCAGGACCGGCACGCACGCCGCGCCCGTGCGCTGGAGGTGATCGAGCTGGTCGGCCTTTCCGGCCGTGAGGATTATTTTCCGCGCGAGCTGTCAGGCGGCCAGCAGCAACGTGTCGGCATCGCCCGCAGCCTGGCGATCGAACCTGATATCTGGTTCCTGGACGAGCCGTTTTCAGCCCTTGATCCGCTGATACGCCGCGAGATGCAGGACGAATTCCTGCGGCTGCAGGAAATGCTGGGCAAGACCATCGTCTTTATCACTCACGACTTTGACGAGGCGCTGCGCCTTGCCGACCGAATTGCAATCATGAAGGACGGAGTGGTTGAACAATGCGATACCCCGGATCAGATCGTGCTGAACCCGGCCACCGAATATGTCGCCAAATTCACCGAAGAAATCGAGAAATCCCGCGTGGTGCACGCCGGCGTACTGGCGCGCGAGGTGAACGGCCACAGCCTGACCGGCACGCCGATCGGAGAGAATCAGACCATCTCCGAGCTGGCGCGCCTGCTGGTCAATGACAACCGGGATTTCCTGCCGGTTGCCAACACCGCAGGCAGCCTGATCGGCGCGATGAACCGGCAGGAAGCGCTGGATGTGCTTCTGGGAGAGCCATCATGACAGATCAGACGATGGTTCTTTCTGGAAAACCTCAAACATGGACACGCGCCAGGACCGGCTGGGCGCTGTTTGCACTGGCCTGCGTTCTGGCGGCGGGCAACGCCGTGCTGCCTGCAGGGCTGGTAAGGCCGCCTGAATGGCTGGTGCTGCCTTTTGCCGACTGGATCAACGCGATCTTTAATTTCCTGCGCGACGACCTTGGGCTAATCTACCTGACCCGCGCCTTTGCTGATGGGGTTGAATGGTTGCTCGATGTGACCGCCAACTTGCTTTACGGCAAAAACCGCTGGCCACGCGTCGGCCCCATTCCGTGGACAGTGATCGCCAGCATCGGCTTTGTTATCGGCTATGCGTTGCAAGGCTGGCGGTTGTCGCTGCTGACCGGTGGCACCTTTGTCTGGATCGCCGTCATGGGGCAGTGGAAATGGGCAATGGAAACACTCTCCGTTATCGTTGTCGCGGCCCCGTTCTCGATCCTCTTCGGACTGCTTATGGGCATCCTCGCCTGGCGCTCGAAAAACTTTGAGCGGATCCTCAATCCAATCCTCAACATCGCGCAAAGCCTGCCGCATTTCGCCTATATGATTCCGGTGGTGGTCTTTATAGGAGTCGGTCCCAAGGCGGGTGCCATCGTCACCATCATCTTTTCCGTACCGCCGATGATCCGCATGTCCTTGCTGGGTTTGCGCAAGGTCCCGCATGAAGTGATTGAAAGCGGGCACATGTGCGGCTCCACCCGCTGGCAGCTGTTGCGCCACGTCCGCATCCCCACCGCCCGGACCGAGATCCTGGTCGGCGTGAACCAAGTCATCATGCAGTGCCTTGCGATGGTGGTTCTGGCCAGTTTCATCGGCATGCCTGGACTGGGCCAGAAGCTGCTGCAATTGCTGCAGGCGCTGAAGATCGGCCGCTCGGTCGAGATCGGCATCACCATCGTGTTGCTGGCCGTCATGCTGGACCGCTGCACCAAAGCCTGGGCGACAAAGCAGCCTGAGCATTTTGACAAGGGCATCTCCTTTGCGGTCCGCAACAAGTTTCTGCTAATCGCTGCGGGCCTTTCCCTTGCCTGCTTTGTTCTTGCACAATTCATTCCGTTGATGGACCAGATCGGCCGCCGCGAAGCCTTCACTATTTCCAAGCCGATTGATGCCGTTGCGGACTGGTTCATCGTGCTGATTGATCCGGTCACTCAGTGGCTGCGCTGGTTTCTGATCACCTGGGTGCTGATCCCGATCCGCGATGCCTTCCTATGGATGCCGTATGCGGCAGTGCTGACGCTGCTGGCTGCCGCAGGCTGGGCCATCGGCGGCCTGCGCTCGGCACTGGTGTGCGTCGCCTTCTTCGGCCTCATCGCCATGTCCGGCTGGTGGGACCGCGCGATGATCACGGTCTATACCGTCGTTGTCGCTGTCTCGATTGCGACTGTGCTGGGCTTTCCGCTGGGCATCTGGGGATCGTTTCACGAGAAACGTGCCGCCATCGCCCTGCTCATCTGCGACACATTGCAAACTTTTCCCAGCTTCATCTACCTGATCCCGGTGGTCATGCTGTTCGGGGTGAACGATGTGGCGGTGATCGGCGCGGTTGTCCTGTTCGCAGCCGTGCCGCTGGTGCGTTACACAATTGAAGGG
>NZ_LUKH01000369.1:0-2683 GCF_001593695.1 Leisingera sp. F5
GCCCGGCTGCCCCGGTTGCTGGCGGCATGAGGCTGTATGAGGTGGCCACAAGCCTGCTTTCAGCCGCCCGATCCGGAAGGGAGACAAGGCAGCCCCCCCTCAGAGAGAACAGCGTCCCGCTGGCCTGACTAATTCAGCCACATGTTAGGCATTCCACTCAACAATCCGCCGAAGCACGGGGAATTGTCACCCCCATTCGGACTGAATTTGGGAAATTCGACGAAAATTTGAGAAAATTTTGACAAGCAAGTCAGCAGTGCTGAAATTATCTTCAGTATTGCCAGATCTGCTTGATGTGCACTGGGGAATTGTGGGGACAGGTCCCGCGCACATTTGACGGCGGTGTTGGCGTTCTTGGGGGTCGGGGGACCGTGGCTTACAACAGTGTCTTTAGGCGCTTGGCAGGTGTGTGCCTGCCCGCCATTTATAAACAGTCCGGCTTCTCTCGGGGGACCGGAATTTGAAGCGTTTTTCCTTTCATCAGGACAAGCTGGAACTCCGCGCGTCGTCAGCAAGGGTGTTCGATGACCCCAAGCGGATCAGAATCCGCCGTGTAAGAGCCGTTCTGATCGCTGTAAGCACGGCCATCCTCTGCTGGGCCATACTTTTTCTGAATGGATCGTTCTCTTTGCAATCGGCCATCCGTGAGCTGAACCCGTTTCTCAGCGGCAGCAGCCAACAGCCTGCCTCCGTAGACGCATACGATTACCGCAACCTGGAACATCTGGCATCCACGGTGCCCTCCCCCCAGGCAAGTGCTGACTGCAGTGCGGGCCGCAAACAGCCTTATTTCTCGGCAATGGCAGATACATCCGTACCCCGGGTATACGCACATGTGCCTGTGTCCGCGGAATGGGCTTTCTTATCTCTGGATGACAGCTGCGGCCAAGCTGGGGTCATCGTGCCTGAATGGATCAGCATTATTGAAGAGCAGGGCCGCCCCGCAGTCTCTCTGATCAGCAAAGACACCCGGATTGCTGTTGAGGAATACATTGCAGACGCGGCTTCCCGCCCGCAGCTGCTGCCCGCCGTGCGGCTCGTTGGCGGCGGGCAGAACGATGAATTCCTTGAAGGGATTTCCGCCCCGGAACAGGCCGAGGCGCTTGCTGAAGGGCTGGCAAACGCAGTGGCGGATTTGAACGCGCAGGGCGCCTGCCTCGACTTCACGGGCCTGAAGCCTGAGAAATTCCGGGGCCTTGAACCATTGATGTCGCGTGTATCCGGGGTATTCCGTGCCCGCGAGCTGACGGCCTGCACCGTTTTCGACGGTAGCCAAACTGTCTGGAAGGACACGGATCTGACAGCGCTTTTTGACCAGGTCATACTGAAACTCTTTCATCAGCCCTGGACAGAATCCGTCCCAGGGCCGGTCTCTCCCTATGGCTGGTTTGAAGACACCGCTGCGCAAGCCGTCAAATTCATTGGAATGGACAAGCTCGTTGTCGCCATTGGCAGTTTTTCAGTCGAATGGACGTCCGGGGTGAGCAATCCGGAAACTCTCTCCTTTGCAGAAACTATGCACAGGATCGGGACGGCCGGTGCAGACCTGCGTTTCAGTGCCATGGCTTCAAACAGCATGAGCCGCTACCGTGACGCGCAAGGGCGCCAGCGCAAGATCTGGATGCAGGATGCCGCGTCCGCGTATAATCAGCTGATCCGCCTTAAAGAGCTTGGCATCGCCAATGTCGCAATCTGGTCTCTTGGCATGGAAGACCCGGGGATCTGGAAAATTCTACAGCATCAGAATGACGGCAAAGAAGTTCTGGAGACTGCTCTGAAAATTGTAGAGCTCAACAACTACGTGAACTATCAAGGCCAGGGTGCAATGTTCCGCATTGATCAGCGGGCATCGGGCGGCGTGCGCCAGCTTGCATTCGAGGCCGGGACCCGCCGGATCAGCAACCAGACCTACAGCCTGTTGCCCAAACCCTACTCCATCGAGCGATACGGCAAGCCCGACACCCGAAAGCTGGTACTGACTTTCGATGATGGACCGCACGAAAAATACACCAAGGACATTCTGGACATTCTACAGCAGGAAGATGTTCCAGGCTCCTTCTTCGTCGTTGGCACAAGTATCATGGATTCTCCCGATCTGGTCGCCCGGATGATGGACGAAGGCCATGAAATCGGAGCCCACAGTTTCTCCCATCCCAGAATGGATCTGATTTCCCAAACCCGCGTCGACCTGGAATTCTCCCTCTTGGACAAGATCCTAGCTGGAGCGGCAGGGCGGAAAACAATGCTGTATCGGGAACCTTTTCAGCGCAGCGGCGGTCCGATCAGCGCCGAGCGGGTCGCCTCTCTGGAAGCAGCCGAAGACCGCGGTTTCGTTATTGCCGGCATGGAAATCGTACCAAAGGACTGGGAAGGCTGGGACAGCAGCCAAATTGCAAACTTCGTGATCGACCAAGTCGAACAGGGAAATGGCAATGTCATTCTACTGCATGATGGCGGGCAGGACCGCACCGCCTCTGTCAACGCGGTCCGCCCAATTATCCGCTCCTTGAAGGAAAAAGGCTATGAATTCACCACGCTGGCCGATCTTTTGGGAACCACCCCGGCGGCATTGATGCCGGTGGCCGAGGGCGGTTCACCCGCCTTTGACCGTGTGTCGTTTTCAATGGTGTGGTTTGCGCAGAAATCACTGGTCTTTGTGTTCTGGACGGTGCTCGCAATCGGC
>NZ_LUKH01000370.1:0-2676 GCF_001593695.1 Leisingera sp. F5
GCCGAGGAACTGACCCTGCTGCAGGCGCAGCTGACGGGTGTGAACACCCGTGGCCGCCTGCCGCCAGGCGTGGGCCGGGTGAAGGTGGGGGAGGGGCGCAGCTCCTCCGGTGCGAAGTTCATCCGGCAATGATGTTCCGCGCATTGATACTGGCCGTTGCCACCCTGGCGTACGCAGGCAGCGCAACGGCCCAGAACACCGGTTTGCGGCGGCTGACTGACCGCGATGACCTGCTGGGCTGGGAGGCCGTTGGACGGCTTGAGCTGAACGGCCAGGGCTTTTGCACCGGCACGCTGATCGCACCGGAACTGGTGCTGACCGCAGCCCATTGCGTCTATGACCGCAACAGGAATTTGCGTGCGGCGGAGCAGATCACCTTCCGCGCGGGTTTGCGCGACGGGACAGCCATAGCCGAACGCCGGGGGCTGCAGATTGCCGCGCATCCGGGGTTCAACCCGCGGGGACGGCTTGATCTGGATAACATTCGTCACGACGTGGCGCTGATCCGGATAGCCGCGCCGGTGCTCAGCGGTCAGGCAGATGCTTTTGCGCTGCACTCGGGACGCGAATACGGCAGCGATATCTCCGTCACATCTTACGGGCGGGGCCGCGCCGAGGCGTTGTCGCGGCAACGCCAGTGCAACCTGATGGGGGAAAGCGGTGACGTTCTGATGATCGACTGCAATGTCACCTTCGGATCCTCCGGGGCGCCGGTGTTTTCCCAGGTCGGCGGGCGCGGGCGGATCCTGGCGCTGGTTTCCGGCGGCGGCAATTACCGCGGCAAGCAAGTCGCCTTTGGCATGAAACTGCCGCAGCGGGTGGCAGAGCTGAAGGCGCAGCTGCGCCGCAATCCGGTGGCCGCACCGGACCGGCGGATCAAGCGCATCCGGGTTGGCGGCGGCGCATCGGCGGGCGGCGCGAAATTTGTGACGGTGGGGGACTGATCCCCCTCTTGAAGCCGCATTTTGCGTTCTTATCTCAGGTCTATCCGGGCAGCCGCTGATTGGGGCCCGGAAAAGACCAGCCTGTCCCCGCGGGGAAGGCGCCCTGAAATCGCTCATGTATGAGGATGACACTATGCGTACGTTTGATTTTGCACCGCTGCACCGCGCAACCATCGGTTTCGACCAGATCGCCAGCCTGATGGACCGCGCCCTTAGCGCGGATGCCGCCCAGTCCAGCTACCCGCCCTATAACATCGAAAAGACCGACGCCGACAGCTATCGCATTTCGATTGCGGTTGCCGGTTTTGCCGATGACGATCTGAACGTCGAGGTTAAGGAAAACGCGTTGGTGGTGACCGCCAAAAAGGCCGAGGACAGCGACGGCCGCTCCTTCCTGCACCGGGGCATTGCCACCCGCGCTTTTGAACGCCGCTTCACCCTGGCCGACCACGTTCGCGTGACTGGCGCCAGCCATGAAAACGGCATGCTGCATATCGATCTGCACCGCGAGGTGCCCGAGGCGCTGAAACCGCGCCGGATCGAAATCTCCTCCTCCCGCCCGAACCGTGCCGAGATCGAGGCCACTGCGGTCAACTGATCCCGCGATCAAGGTTCGAGTGCTTCAGCCCCCTGGTTCTGCCAGGGGGTTTTTTCGTTTCACCGGGTTGTCCCCGCGGGGACAGTTGCGGGTTATGGTTGCGGGCGTAAATGTTTCTTTAGGTATTGGAAGGCAGGATCGGAGGCAGAGTAATTGGTGCCGCAGCGCAAAGGCGGATTGATGAACCCTCAGGAAGTCCAACATGTTCAGCAAAGCTTTGCCGGGATCTTTGCCCGCAAGGCGGATCTGGCTGAGCGTTTTTATGTGCATCTGTTCACCCGCCTGCCAGAGGCGCGCGGCAGGTTCCGGGGGAATTTCGTAAAACAGAAAGCAATGCTGACAGCGATGATTGCTGCCTGCGTGCGCAATCTGGACGATCCGCGCACATTGGAAGATCTGGGCGGGCAACTGCTCCAGGCCCATGCCCATCTGCAGCTTGGCACGCAGGAGACCGAGGCGGCAAAGCGGGCGCTGATTGCCGCTTTGCGCGATGTTTTAGGCCCGGCGCTGGACACAGAGACGGAAACCGCCTGGGCCAGCGCCATCAGCCAGGTGGCCGGGACGATGACCCGGCACTGAGACCTGGCACTGACCCTCCTGCGCCAGTCCGGTGGCGGATCAGACCGCCATGCAGATGTATTTCATCTCCAGATAATCCTCGATGCCGTGGTGGCTGCCTTCGCGGCCCAGGCCCGATTGCTTGACGCCCCCGAACGGCGCCACCTCGGTGGAGATGATGCCGGTGTTCACACCCACAATCCCGTATTCCAGCGCTTCGGCGACCTTGTACACGCGGCTGAGATCCTTGGCATAGAAATAGGACGCCAAGCCAAAGATGGTGTCATTGGCCATCGCGATCACCTCGTCCTCGTCCTCGAACTTGAACAACGGGGCGAGGGGGCCGAACGTCTCATCCTTGGCAAAGGCCATGTCCGGGGTTGCGCCCTTGACGATGGTCGGCTGAAAGAAGCTGCCGCCCAGTTCCGACGGGTTGCCGCCCAGGATCACTTCGCCGCCTTTGGCGGTTGCGTCAGCAATATGCTCCTGCACCTTCTCAACCGCTTCCATGTTGATCAGCGGGCCGAAGTGGATGCCGTCGTTAAGGCCGTCGCCAACGTTCATCTTCTCGACCGC
>NZ_LUKH01000371.1:0-2671 GCF_001593695.1 Leisingera sp. F5
AAGTAGCCCAGGGAATAGGCTGTGGAACTGAGCGCGCCATACATCAGGATGACCAGATAGGTGATCAGAAACAGCACGGTGAAAGCATCGACCAGCGCCTTGGTTTTTGTCGACCAGGCGCCGTAAAATAGATCCATCCGCACGTTTGATCCCATCTGGATCGAATATGGCCCGCCCAGAATGTAATAGGCTACCATCACAAACTGCGCCGTCTCCAGCGTCCAGTGCGACGGATCGAAAAACGTCTTGGACACCGACGACCACAACAGCACACCGATCAGCGCAAAGATCAGATACATGGCAAAGCGGCCGATGAGGCGGTTTATCGCGTCGATGCCGCGGACATAGGCCCTTATTACTTTAGGCATCAAAGCCCCCTTTTGCCGCCAGCGCGGCCAGGGCCGGGCGCAGCAATGTCAGCATTTCTTCTGCCATGGCCTCTTCTTCTTCTGGTGTGGTCACCAGATCGTTGCGGATTTCGATCATCACATTGGCCAGCCTATGCGCCAGCCCGTGGATCTTCAGCGAATGGGTGACGCCATCCGCCGGGCCATAGGGTTCATTGCGTTCCACCCGGCGGTGCGGCAGGGCAGGGGCCGCGGCCAGCATTGCGTCGGCCAGGTGGCTGTCGGTGTCATGCAGGATGCCGATTTCAACCGCGCGGGTTTCGCCGAAGTAGACCGGGGTGAAGCTGTGCATGGTAACCAGAACGGTTTGCAGCCCGGCATCTTTGCGGGCCTTGATGATCTCGGTGACAGTGCCGCAGAACGGTGCATAAACCGTGTCCGCACGCTCCTGCCGCTGCGCTGCGGTCAGGTCTTTGTTGCCGGGCACCTCTACCAATTCGGATTTCTCCGGCATCGCCGAGGCCGCCTCGGGCGGGCGGTTGCAGTCGTAAACCAGCCGCGACACGGTGCTGGCCACCAGCGGTGCATTCAGGGCTTTAGACATATGCAAAGCAATGGCCCGCGCGCCGGGATCCCAGGCGGCATGGCTCAGCCGGTCCTCGTCCCGCAGCCCCAGTCCGCTATAGCGTGCCGGGATATTGCTGGAGGCGTGCTCGCACAACAGCAGAACCGGGCTGGTGCCCTTACGGTTCACCACCTCCACTGCCTCCCCCTGAGCGTGAGAATCGCTCTCTCGCATATGCCGCCTCCCTGCGATTTGGAAAAATGTTTCCATGAAGAGATATTTGTGTCAATATCTTTTCATGATCGGTTCCGCACAGGGATTCCTGAAACTTTCTTTTCAAGCCGGATCCGAGTAGGAAAATGTCTGTTCAAAAAGCAGGAATGCCCCGTTGACGAAACCGCCAGCCACCGTTCGCGAGTTGATCCGCGAGACCTATTCCACGCTCACCCAATCCGAACGCAAGTTCGCAAATCTATTGCTGGAAAATTACCCTGCGGCAGGTTTGGCTTCGATCACGATTGTGGCCAGCAATGCTGATGTCTCGACACCGACAGTGGCGCGGATGGTGCAGAAACTGGGCTTCAAAGGATATCCGCAGTTCCATCAGGCGCTGCTGAAAGAGCTGGAGGCCAAGGTTTCAGGCCCGACCAAGCGGCGGGACAATTGGGCGACCGAGGCACCCGAGGGCCACCTGCTGAACAGATTTGCACAGGCCGTCACCGACAACCTGCAACAGACGTTTTCCAACATCGACACCGCGCAATTCGATGCAGCGGTCCATCAGCTCTCAAATACAGAGGGGCGGCTATATGTGGTTGGCGGCCGCATCACCCGCGCCTTGGCGGATTACGCCTTTACCCATTTTCAGGCGATCCGGCAGCGGGTCACCCATATGACGTCTTCCTCCGCCACCTGGCCCCATTACGTGCTGGATATGGTCGAGGGCGACACCCTGCTGCTGTTCGACGTGCGCCGCTATGAAACCAACTTGCAGCGCCTGGCTGAACTCGCCTCTGAACGCGGAGTGAAGATCGTTCTTATCACGGATCAATGGGCCAGCCCGATTGCGTCGGTTGCCGAACATACCTTCAACTGCTGGGTCGAGATCCCGTCCGCCTGGGATTCCAACATCTCCACCATGATGCTGCTGGAAGCGATGATCGCGGCCACCCAGGAGGAAAGCTGGGACAAAACCAAGGACCGCTATGACCGCCTGGATGAGCTGTTCGACATGACCCGCCTGTTCCGGAAATTCTCCTGATCAGGAAATCGGCAGCCGCATGGACATTGCCTTCCGGTTGCGCCTTACTGTGTATCAAGCCGGTTTCCTTCAGGCAGGAGTATTCAAATGCGATTTTCAAGAATTCTGGCTGTTGCCGCTGTTGCAGCACTTGCAGCCGCACCCGTGGCTGCCAACCCGCTCAGCCGCATTTTGGCCAAATCCGGGCTGACGCCGCAAGACACCAACATCATGCGCCAGGCAGAAAAGTCTCTGCTGGCCGAGGCGCAGGGCGGCACCGGCAAACGGGCCAAATGGACCAACCGGGACAGTGGCGCCCATGGCGAGGTTCGGGTCGCCGGCAAGGAGGGTGATTGCCTGCTCTTGCAGCATCAGGCCTTCCTTAAGGACAGCCAGGATCCCAAGCAGGTCCGGCGCAAGTTCTGCCCGTCGGGGGCTGACTGGCTGCTGACCCAGTAATCCGACGCACAAACACAAAAACGTTCCATTCAGTCCAAGAGGGATAACGTGATGTCTGAT
>NZ_LUKH01000372.1:0-2669 GCF_001593695.1 Leisingera sp. F5
GGTTGCCGTCCGAAGTCAGCCAGGCGGTGGAAGAAATCGCCGCCAGCTCCGAGCCGACCGGAGAACAGCTGCTTCAGCGCACCGGCTTCATGCAGCTGGCAGATCTGAACGGCGATGGCCGGAACGATTATGTGCTCGACACTTCGGTCTCCGGCAGCTCCTTCTGGTGCGGCGCCTCGAACTGTTCGGTGATGGTGTTTGCCTCCACCCCGCAGGGGTATCAGCGCAATGACTTTCTGGCGCGCGGCGTGACACCCGCCAGTTTTGCCTGTCACCAGGGCACCTGCCGAATGGCGGACACGGGCGAAACCGCTCCAGTCCAAGCGGCGCAGCAGAACCGCAGCACAGTGACAGCCTTTGCGGGGCAGGAAAGCGCCTCGCTGGGCGGCATCACCCTGTTTGACCAGCCGGCGCAAAGCGCCTCGCTCACCAGCTATTGCAGCAAGGTCAGCCTTCTGACCAGCTCCAACGGCGGCTTCATGACGGCGGCAAGCATGACTGATCCGGAACTGGCGCTGGGCGAACAATTCTGTCTGGCCCGTACCTATGCCATCAATGCGGGCGAGACCCGGGCCGGCAAGGTTCAGGGAGTTTCGCAAGCACAGATCGACAGCCAGTGCGATGCATTCGGCCCGGCAGTGCAGCCTTTCCTGGCCAAGCTGGGAACTGCGGGCAGCGGCGAAGTGATGGGCGATGTGCAGAAGTTCGTGCTGCAATCCGGCATGTCGCTGGAGCAGTTGGCCAATACCGCCGGAATTTGCCTGTTTTCCGGTTACCGCCGCGATGACATGGATGTGGCGCTGGGTGCTGCGCTGATCCTGACCGGCATAGGCCAGCGTCCCTATGCCGAACTGATCGGCCACCATCTGGCACTGGGCTTTGGCGCGCCGGTCACGGCAGTGCGGGCGCAGGACTGGTACGGCATGGCCGTGATCTCGCTGGAAGGCGGCGCTGCACCTGTCTTTGCCCCTGGACAGCCTGAACGGGCAGAGCTGATCAAGACTGCGTCGGCCAAGCTGGCAGGCGGCCGGGTGCAGCCGGTGCAGGCTTCCGGCGGCACGGCCCTGCCGTCGTTCTCCTCTGACTGACTGCTGTTTGCTGCAGCTGTTGAATGCAAGTGGCCGGCAGAACTGCCGGCCATTTTTTGCGTTGAATTTCTATGCTGCCGGCCTCCTGGGGCGTTCTGGCAGCTGTGGTCGGGTTTTTCCATTAAATGCTGGAATTCCGGCTTTGACACCGCGCGGTCTTGAATGCAAATTATGCAATTAAAAAGTGCATTGTCTTGGGGGTTGATTATGCGGTTCAAGCTGCTTTCCACATTCATTATCTGTTCTTCACTGGCGTTGACGCCGGCTGCCCGTGTTTCTGCGGATGCGGGCGACTTTGCTGCCGGTGCCATCCTTGGCGGCATCATCGGCGGCGCCCTGTCCAAGAACCAGCGGCGCTCAGGCGGCAAGGCGCCCCGGCGTTCCCGGCTGCCGTCCACTCAGGAAGGCCGACAGATTCAGGAATCGCTGAACTACTTCGGCTTCCCGGCGGGCGCGGTCGACGGGCAGCTGGGGCGCAAAACGCGCGAGGCCGTTTCCACCTATCAAGCATACCTGGGCTACCCGGTCAGCGGGCAGCTGAATGATTTCGAAAAGGATCTGCTGATCAGCTCCTTCCAGCGGGCGCAAACCAGCGGTTATCTTGCCAGTCAGCAGGCGATGGCACATCCCGATGGGCCGCGGGGGCTGCTGAAGATCTACTTGGCCGAGCGGATGGCGCCGCAGCCTCAGCCGCCGCAGCCTTATGGCCTGCCCCAGGCCACGATGGCCGGGAACAGCACCGGCACCTACGGCGTGCCGCAGCAGTACGGGCAGAGTGCGCAGCAGCAATACGGCCAGCAGCAGATGGGGTTTGCAGCCACTACGCAGACTTATGGCATCCCGCAGCCTTGGGTTCAGGGGCAGCAAGGGCAGTTCGTGCCGCAATCTCAGGTGCAGGGCCAACTTGTGCCCCAAGGCCAGTTGCCGCAACAGGGGCAGTTCGTGCAGCAGGGACAGGTAATGGCCGCCGCGCAGGCCCAGGCGCTGATCCAGAACGGCACGGCCGTCCAGGGCAGCGGCGCTGCGGCAACCCCGGTCCTGCAGCAGAGGAACGATCTGGCAGCCCCTCTGATCAGCCGCCGCGCATTGGTGATCGGTGTCGACGGCTATCAGAACCTTGCAGCGCTGCAAAAGGCGCGCAACGATGCGCTGGCGGTCAGCAATACGCTTGCGGCGCTCGGCTTTGACGTGACCACGCTGTATGACGCGGGGCGCCGCGACATCAACAGCGCGGTTTCGACCTTTGCCAACCAGATCAAGCCGGGGGATGAAGTCCTGTTCTACTTTGCCGGCCACGGGGTTGAAGTTGACGGGCGCAATTATTTGCTGCCTTCGGATGTGCCGATGGTGAATTTCGGTGATGAAAGCTTCCTGACCGGGGAAAGCATTGCCGCTGACCGGGTGCTTGGGACTTTCCAGCGCAAGGGCGCGCGTTCAACCATCATGATCCTGGACGCCTGCCGAAACAATCCCTTCCCGAAGGACGGCCAGCGTTCGGTCGGCGGCACCCGCGGCCTGGTGCGGATGGAACCGCCGGAGGGCGCCTTTATTCTGTATTCCGCCGGGGCAGGGCAAACCGCG
>NZ_LUKH01000373.1:0-2663 GCF_001593695.1 Leisingera sp. F5
GATGTACCCATGGCGCATGCGCAGAAAGGGAGACGCTTTGATGCAGGATGATCCGAAGACGCTGGTTTCCACCGACTGGCTGGCCGCCCATCTGAAGGATCCGGATCTGCGGGTGCTGGACGCCTCGTGGTATTTGCCGCAGGAAAACCGCGACCCCAAGGCGGAATACGGCGCAGCCCATATTCCTGGCGCGCGCTTTTTTGATATCGACGATATCTCGGACCACCGCTCCGACTTGCCGCATATGGTGCCGCCGGTTGAGAAATTCATGTCCCGCCTGCGGGTGATGGGTGTAGGCGACGGCCACCAGGTGGTGGTCTATGACACTGCCGGGTTGAAATCCGCAGCCCGGGTCTGGTGGCTGTTCCGGCTGATGGGGCAGCATAACATTGCCGTGCTGGACGGCGGTTTCCCGAAATGGCAGGCCGAGGGACGCCCGGTTGAGGATTTGCCGCCGGTGATCCGCGACCGCCACATGACCGTGCGGGTGCAAAACCACATGGTCCGTGATGTGACGCAGGTCTCTTCCGCGGCCAAACTGGGCGATCATGAAATCATCGATGCCCGCGCCGCCGAGCGGTTCCGCGGCGATGTGCCGGAACCCCGTGAAGGCCTGCGTGCCGGTCACATCCCCGGGTCGAAAAACGTTCCCTTTGGCCGCCTGCTGAATGCGGATGGCACCATGAAGGATGCAGAGGGACTGCGCGCCGAATTTGCCGCTGCCGGTGCCGATCTGAACAAACCCGTGATTACCACCTGCGGGTCGGGCGTCACCGCCGCCGTCCTCAGCCTTGCATTGGAGCGCATCGGCAAAACCGATCATGCGGTCTATGACGGCTCGTGGTCGGAATGGGGTGCCTTCCCGACCCTTCCCGTTGCTACCGGAGAGAACTGATGTTCGAGACCCTGAAACCCCAGCCCGCTGACAAGATTCTGGCGCTGATGCAGATGTACCGCGACGACCCGCGCGCGGACAAGATCGACCTTGGCGTCGGTGTCTACAAGAACGCCGAAGGCGTCACCCCGGTGATGCGCGCAATCAAGGCCGCTGAGCATAAGTTGTGGGAAGAGCAGACCAGCAAGGCCTATGTCGGCCTGGCCGGCGATCCGGCCTATGGCGACGCGATGATCAAGCTGATCCTGGGTGATGCCGTCGCGCGCGAGAACATTGCAGCGGCGGCCACACCCGGTGGCACCGGCGCGGTGCGCCAGGCGTTTGAACTGATCAAGATGGCCAACCCCAAGGCCCGTGTTTTTGTGTCGGATCCGACCTGGCCGAACCATGTGTCGATCCTGAACTACGTTGGCATCGAAACCGTGGTTTACCGGTATTTCGACCGTGACACCCGGGGCGTGAACTTCGACGGCATGATGGAAGACCTGAAGGGCGCTGAGAAGGGCGACGTTGTTCTGCTGCACGGCTGCTGCCACAACCCGACCGGCGCCAACCTCAATGAGGTGCAGTGGAAGGAGATCATTACGCTGTTGAACGAGCGCGGCCTGATCCCGATGATCGACATCGCCTATCAGGGCTTTGGCGACGGTCTGGAAGAAGACGCGCTGGGTGTGCGCCTGGTCGCCTCCAGCTGCCCCGAAGTGCTGATTGCCGCGAGCTGTTCCAAGAACTTCGGCATCTACCGCGAGCGCACCGGCCTGTTGATGGCCGTGTCCAATGACGCGGGCGCTCAGGCGCTCAACCAGGGCACGCTGGCGTTTCTGAACCGGCAAAACTACTCCTTCCCGCCGGACCATGGTGCGCGTCTGGTCACCATGATCCTGAACGACGAGACCCTGCGCGCTGACTGGGCGGCAGAGCTGGAAGAGGTGCGCCTCGGCATGCTGGACCTGCGCCAGAGCCTTGCGGATGAACTGCAGCGTCTGACCGGCTCTGACCGTTTCAGCTTCATCGCCCAGCACCGCGGCATGTTCTCGCTGCTTGGTACCACGCCGGAACTGGTCGAGAAAATGCGGGTGGACAATGGCATCTACATGGTTGGCGATAGCCGCCTGAACATTGCCGGCTTGAATGCTCAAACCGTGCCGGTTCTGGCCAAGGCGATTGTCGGCGCTGGCGTCTGAGCCCTAGGCCTTTTGAGTTTTAGGAACGCGCTCCGTTGCGGGCGCGTTTTCTCTTGGCGTGACGCCTAAGACGTTATTGAAGAGTCTTAGGCAAAAATCTTCGTAAAACTTTTGCAGGCACCAGCGGTGGTTTCTGTTCAGCGAGGGCTGGGCTCCCGCGCCTGGCTGTGTGCCTTGGCTGCGCCAAAACCCTTGCAGGCTTGGGCGTGGCACCGCTGGCGCGGTGCGGGGGCTACTTGACGCCAGGTCATCGGAAAACAGGCGGCGGAAGCACCGGTGGCCCGCGTTTGTGCTTGCGGAAGTCACGAGTAACACAGCCAAGGAGACCGAAATGACCCTCGCAAAATCTGCACTTGCCCTGATCCTGTCCGCCGCCGTTGCCTTGCCCCTGGCCACCCCGGCCTTTGCCGCCAATGGCGAGGTCATCGACCGGGTGGAAAACCGCGCCGACCGCCGCGAAAACCGTCGCGATGAAGCCGTGGACACTGGCGTTTGGGATGTGGTGGAGGACCATCTGGACCGGGCCGAGGACCGCCGCGACTATCGCGATCAGAAAGCGCCTAAGGTGATTGTTGTCCCTCAGG
>NZ_LUKH01000374.1:0-2657 GCF_001593695.1 Leisingera sp. F5
CATTTTGGACGCTGGTACAACAGCAACCTCTCTGACCGCTATGGCTGGAAAGGCAAGGACAGCAAAGCCTGGTGGCAAGACAAGGACCAGGACGGAACTGGAAGCACCAAGGGATCCGGTGGGACTAAGGGTTCTGGCGGCTCCAATGGGTCCGGTGGCACCAAAGGCTCCGGCGGCTCCAACGGGTCCGATGGCACAAAAGGCTCCGGCGGCTCCAAAGGGTCCGATGGCACAAAAGGCTGCGGTGGAACCAAGGGCTGGGGCGGCAAGGGCCACCACGGCAAGAAACACTGGTGGCACCGTGAAGAAGACGATTGGAACGGCCATGGAAGCGGTGGATCTGGCGGCACCGGAGGTTCCGGTGGCACGCATGGATGCGGCTCCGGCACAAAGGGCACTGGCACGGGCGGTTCGGGCACTGGTGGTTCGGGAACAGGCGGCTCGGGCACAGGCGGCACCAAAGGGAGCAGCGGGACTAAGGGAACTGGCGGAACCAAGGGCACCGGAGATGGCGGTGGCGATACCGGCAAAACCTCGGTCACCTTTGAGATCGGCGGCAATGGCGACCCCAGAGTCTCTGTCGAGGTGCTGCAGACCCCGCAGGGGCAGCTGTTCATCAAGATGGAGCCGACGTCCTGGAATGGCGAAGTTGCCGATATCGACGGGCTGTTCTTCAACATGGCGGATGACGCCAGCGTCGACGGGCTGAATTTCTTCCCGGATGAAAACGCGCTGCCGGTCACAGGCCATGCGGCCAATGCCAACGCAGTCAATGCGCTGGACACCGGCACTACCGTGCCCGGCAATTTTGACGGCATGGTGCAATTCGGCCAGACGCCGGATAGCACCGACGGCACCGTCACCAATGCCAACTTTACCCTGTGGTCCGACGCCGGGCTGACGCTGGAGGATATCGACCTTAGCAGCATGTCGCTGGTAGTCAGCAACCCGGACGGCTCGCAGCAGGTGCTGGAGGGCGGGTACGATCCGGCGGCGGCGGCCAGCAGCGGTGCATCCTATGCCAATGGCGGGGTGACCGGTGACGGGCTGAGCAACTGGTATGACGCCAACCTGACCGGCCAGTTCCAGGGCAACGGCACCGAGGCCGGCACCGAGGATGTCATGGCGCTGATGAACCAGCCGGTGGGCGGCACCATGCCCGGCAACGGAACAGAGGGCGGCGCGGAAGATCTTTATGAGATCGCCTGAACCGGCCTGACCTGTGCCGCACATCCAGCAAGAGGGCGCTGCAGGGCGCCCTCTTGACGTTTAAAACCTTTTCAGGGCAGCGGATCCGTCTTGAACAGGCGGATTTTCAAGCCGCCATGCGCGACCGGGGCGCCAAAGGGCAGAAACGGCAGATTGGTCGCCTTGGCCAGCCCGGTTTCCGAGGTGACAATGCCAACACGCCAGCCGGAGAACCGTTCCTTCAGCACCTGTCCCAATGCGCCATAAAGGGCAAACAGCAGCTTTTTGTTGCCGATCCGCGCACCATAAGGCGGGTTGACGATGACCAGGCCGGGCGGGCCGTCCGGGCGTTGCAGATCACTGACTGCCGCCTGCAGAAACCGGGTGCAATCCGCCACGCTGGCGCGGCCCGCATTGGCCGCGGCCATTTCAACCGCGCCTTCATTGCGGTCGGAGCCGTGGAAAAACAGATCTGTCTCGCTAGCTTCACCTTGCTGCTTCAGCGCGGACCAGGCGCCGACGTCAAACGTGGCCAGTTTTTCGAACGCAAAGCTGCGGCTGCGGCCAGGCATCAGGCCTTTGGCGATCTCTGCCGCCTCGATCACAAAGGTGCCGGAACCGCACATCGGGTCCACCACCGGCTCATCCCCGGTATAGCCGCATTCCCGCAAGAACATGGCCGCAAGGTTTTCGCGCATCGGGGCCTTGCCGACAGCAGATTTATGGCCGCGCTTGTGCAGCCCCTCACCCGAGGTATCGACACTGAAGACGCAGAGGTTGTCCTCGATCCGCAGCTTGACCGTCACCTCCGCGTCTTTGGCGACAGGCGCGCCGAGGGTTTCGGAAATTGCTTTTTCCACCCGCTGGGCAGCAGCGCCGGCGTGGTAGATTTTGGACTTCTTGTTGGTGGCGACCTCCACCTTCACCGGCACGTCCGAGCGCAGCACGTCGCCCCAGGGAAACTTGCGCGCGCGTTTGTCTAGCTGGGCCAAATGGAAGGCGCGGAATTCGCCGATCCGGGCCAGCACACGGGCGGCGCCGCGCACCGACAGGTTAGCGCGCCAGACCTCGGGCCAGCCCCCCTGCACCGTGACCCCGCCCGGAACCGCCTTGGGGGCGGCAAAGCCCAGCTTCTTGGCCTCGGCCAGCAGCGCCTGTTCCAGTCCCGGCGCTGCGGTCAGGAAAATCTCGAATGTGCTTTCTTGCGTCATGCCGCCTCCTTAGCCGCAAAGCCTGCGCGCGGCGACTGTTTTTTCCGCAACCGTATAAGCGGAAAGTACCGTGGCGTCACAACCGTTGATGCTGCAATGCGGCATGCTTTCCGCCCATCAATTCCGGCCGCGAAGAGCAATAATTTCCAATTAAAAACAGGCGCATACGCATTACTAAAAAATTAGTTTGACAACATATTCCAACCTATGAAAGCTCTATAGCAGTCAGGTGCAGTGCATGCACAACTGGCCTTAAGC
>NZ_LUKH01000375.1:0-2653 GCF_001593695.1 Leisingera sp. F5
TAGTAATCGCCCGGGCACAGCAGCTCCTCCTGCCCTTCCAGCCCTGCCCGCATCTGCCCGGAACAGACCAGCATATGCTCCACTGTGCCGCGCGGGTGCGGCGCGGCGCGGCGGATCTCTCCCGGCTGCATCACCACGCGGTAGACATCCCGGCGCACATTCGGCGGGCTGCGGGACAATAATACGGCAGCGAAGTCTGACTGCTCCGACTCCAGCACTTCACCTTCGCTTGCGCGGATCAGCTTGGTCGCGGGTGCCTCCGTTTCAAACAGCAAACTCAGCGGTACGTCCAGCGCTGCGGCCAGTGCCCAAAGCGTCTCGACACTGGGATTCCCGTTCCCGGCTTCAAGCTGCGAAAGGGTTGATTTTGCAATTCCAGCCTGTGCGGCCAGCCCCGACAGCGACATTCCCGCGCGGCTGCGTTCACGCTGGATGGCGGCTGCAATCATTTGATGGGGCGCTGACATGTTCGATATTTCACCCTTTCGTTCGACTTGACGAACGACCGTGTCGTTCGGTATACAAAACTTGCGTTCGGTTTAAGCGAAATCATGCCCCGTTTCCAGAGGAACTGCCCTCAATGGCAATCCAGAACATCTCCGCCCGGTCCCCCGCCTTCAGCCAACTGTCCTCCGGACTGCGGGATATCCTGCCCTTGGCTGCCGGCGTTGCTGTCTATGGGCTGGCGTTCGGCCTGCTCGCAGCACAGGCAAGCATGGACGGGCTGCAGACCGGAGTAATGGGCACCATCGTCTTTGCCGGATCTTCACAGATCATCGCAGTGGAGCGGCTGGTTGCCGGCACCGGCGCGGGTGCCGCCATTCTGGCCGGGCTGGCACTGAACCTGCGGCTGCTTCTGATCACCGCGTCGCTGCGGGATGAGTATTCCGGACGGCCCTGGTGGCAAGTGCTTCTAGGGGTCCATCTGGCCACCGACGAGAATTGGGCCCTGATGCACGCGATGCGCGCCCGCGGCCATCAAGCCGGTTACTGGTACTTGATTGGCGGCGGCATCGGGCTGATTGCAGTCTGGGTGCTGTCCACAGTGGCAGGCGGACACAGCGAAGAGAAGACCGTGATGCCCCGAGAGGGGCCGGACCAAAGATGGCATGAATACCAAGCTGCATGCCATCTGCGACAGCCAGGGCCGCCCGCTGAACATGTTCGTCACCGCTGGACAGGTCACGACTGCATCGGGGCACGGGCGCTGCTCAGCTGTTTGCCGGATGCCGACTGGATGCTTGGAGATCGCGGCTATGATGCCGATTGGTTCCGGGAAGCATTGAAAGACAAAGGGATACGCGCCTGCATCCCGGGCCGGAAGCAGCGCAAGACACCGGTCAGATACGACAAACGCCGCTACAAACGGCGCCACCGCCCCTCTCGTGACATTGCTGCGCAATGCACTGCCGGGCAGTGATCGAGATCATGTTTGGCAGGCTCAAAGATTGGAGGCGTGTGGCAACGCGATACGGCAGATGCCCGAAGGTCTTCCTCTCCGCTATCGCTCTCGCCGCAACCGTCATCTATTGGCTATGAGGCCTGACCCTAGGCTTGCGTCTTTGCGAACAGCGCGAGCCCGCTGCGGCGCCCGCGCAATTGCTCCGCCGGCAGCGCGGTCCAGCCGCCGCGCGCGGGCTC
This sequence comes from Leisingera sp. F5, assembly GCF_001593695.1. Taxonomy (NCBI): domain Bacteria; kingdom Pseudomonadati; phylum Pseudomonadota; class Alphaproteobacteria; order Rhodobacterales; family Roseobacteraceae; genus Leisingera; species Leisingera sp. F5. Next base: position 1,642 of record NZ_LUKH01000375.1, read on the forward strand.
TGTGCCGGCTTCCTGCAGCAAGGTTGCAGACGCGATCAGCGCCATGCCATTTGTCTTGGTCAGCTGCTCCAGCCGCGCCGCTGTGTTCACCGTGTCTCCGAACACGGAATACTCCAGCCGTGCCGGTGTGCCGGTGACACCCGAAAACACCTCACCCCAATGCACACCGATCCCTGCGGCCAGGCCGGTCTCTCCAGTAGCCTCCCGTTCCTGGCGCCAAGCCTCCATCTCCACAAGCAGCCCTTCGGCGCAATCCAGCGCCCGCGCTGCAGCCCGCTCACCCTCAAACAGGATCATCGCTGCGTCGCCGATGTATTTGTCGATCAGACCGCCAGTCCGGCCCGCCACCAATTCGACACGGGTACGGAACTCGGTGATCAGTCTGCTGACATCTTGCGGCTCGCGGCCCTCGCACCAGCTGGTGAAGCCGCGGATATCAATGAATAGGATCGCCATTTTCTGCTGGCGGCCTTCCTGCAGCGCCTCCAACCCGCCGCCGGCAAGGCGGCCCGCCATCTGGGCCGGCAGATAGCGAGTCAGATTGGCCTTCTGCCGCGTTTCTTCTATGGAGCGGTGCAGCAGCCCCCTCATCCGAAGTGCTGCAACCATCAGCACCAAACCGGCCAGCGCCACCATCAGCACCCGCATCAGATTGGGGGGAGTGGCCATGGCCAGATGCACCCGCTGCATGGCAGCGTCAGAGACGATCGCCGGTTCCCACAGTACCAGCCACAAAAGTCCGGCCGCAACCAGCAGCACTTGGTATCCCAGCAGCAGCGGATTGAAACGCAACACGCCAAAAGCCAGGATCAGCGGTGCCATCCAGGCCGAAGGCATGGCAAAGACAACTTCACCGGATAGCCCGGAATTCACCAAAGACAACCAAGAATTCAGGAAAAGAAAGACACCGTCCGCGGTCACGGCAGCCCAGATCATCCAGTGCCGGAACACGCCTTTGCGGATAGCCGCGAAACTCAGGCCTCCAACCGCCATGTAAGCCAGTATGGTTGCC
>NZ_LUKH01000376.1:0-2652 GCF_001593695.1 Leisingera sp. F5
CTGGCAGGCACCTCAGGCGTGGGTAAGACCGAGACCGCGCTGGCGCTGGCTGAGGTTCTGTATGGCGGCGAGCAGAACGTCATCACCATCAACATGTCCGAATATCAGGAAGCCCATACAGTCAGCAGCTTGAAAGGCGCGCCTCCGGGCTATGTCGGCTATGGCGAAGGCGGGGTGCTGACCGAGGCGGTGCGGCGCAAGCCCTATTCCGTCGTGCTGCTGGATGAGGTTGAGAAGGCGCACCCGGATGTGCATGAGATTTTCTTTCAGGTGTTCGATAAAGGGGTGATGGAAGACGGTGAGGGCCGCATCATCGACTTTAAGAACACGCTGATCCTGCTGACCTCGAATGTCGGCACCGAAACGATCATGGATCTGTGTTCGGACCCGGATCTGATGCCGGAACCGGAGGGTATGGCGAAAGCCTTGCGCGATCCGTTGGTGAAAGTTTTCCCGCCGGCTTTGCTGGGGCGCCTGGTGGCGATCCCCTATTATCCGCTCAGCCCGGAGATGATCGGCGAAATTACCAAGCTGCAGCTGGGCCGGATCCAGAAGCGGGTGCAGGAAACCCATGGGGTGCCGTTCGAATACTCGGATGCGGTGGTCGAGGAAATCGTCAACCGCTGCCAGGAGCTGGACAGCGGCGGCCGGATGATCGACGCGATCGTCACCAACACCATGCTGCCGGATATTTCAAACGAATTCCTGCGCCGCCTGATGGAAGGTAAGGACGTGGAGAAAGTCGCCATTGGCGTCACCGACGGGGAGTTTTCATACGCGTTTGATTGATCGCGCTTGAGGGTAATCAGTGGGAAGGAAATCCTATGGTTAAACATGTTGTTATGGACCTGAAAAACCTGGACATTAAAGTGTCCGGGCTGGAGATGGTCGAACCGCCGAAACTGTCGTTCAAAGTGGTGGTCGAGCTCGACAAGAAGATGGAAAAGGGGGTCGAGAAAGACCCGCTTTTGCAGCAGGAATTCCATGCCGGTGCCAGCGAGGTGCTGGAGCAAACCAAGGACACCATCGAGAAGAAGTGCAAGGTGTTCGACAAGCTGTTTGTCCAGATGGTGGCCAAGGGCGCTTCGGATAAAGACATGGAAAAGCAGCTGAAAGGGCTGAACGACGCCATCAAGAATGACGTCAAAGTGGCCGAAAAGGGCGCTGAACTGGCTGCGCAAAAGGCCTGGACCAGCCTGCAGAAGAAGAAAAAGGAATGGTCCAAGTTCAAGATCAAGATCGGCGTGTCCATTGCCGGTACCCTGGCCGGTCTGGCGGTGAGCATCGCCGCTATGGCGACCTCGCCGTTCTCCGGCGGCGCGGGCGCGGCCTTTGGCATCATCGGCCTGATCAAGTCGGGGGTGACGCTGGCCAAGGACATCGGCAAGCTGGCGATCAATATCGATCAGTCCAAGACCATACTGGTGAAGAACCTTGCGGTGGTGGAAAAGGCGGCCTCCAACAAGGCGCTGAATGCGGCGAATGAGGTGTCGGCGGCGGTGTTCCAGGAGTTCCTTGGGATCTCGCAGCCTTCGGTCAAGACGGTGGAGGATGCGGCTGATACGCTGAAGGCGAAATACGCGCAGATGGTCGTCAAAATGCATGACCTGTCCAAGAACCTGAACAAGATTCTGAAACAGCAGGAAAAGCTGAAAAAGGAATTCCTGGCCGAGGTCGGCAAGAAGCTGAAAAAGCATCCCGTCAAGGACAAGAAGACCCAACTGGTGATGATCAGCAAGGCGCTGGATACGGCCTTGGCGAAAAACTATGCCGAGGTTCAGAGCGCCATCGATAAGATCCAGATCATGTACAGCGATGCGCGCGGCTGGGCCAGCAATATCAAGGAGCTGATGAAGCGGGTGAAGGCGCTGACAATCAAGGACCCCAAAGCGCTGAAGGTGTTCCGCGAGGGGCTGAAGTTCGCAGCCCTGGCGCTGTCGCCGATTGATGGCAACTCGATTGCCACCGGCGCCAAGGATCTGGCCCTGGGCGTGGGCGGCGCGGTCGGCGGCTATGCCTACGACAAAATCACCAGCAAGGCGCTGGACGGGACAGTGTTCGACGCGGCCTGACGAATGATGAAAGACCGCCGGGCGCAGAACGTGCCCGGCAAGACTTGAAAGACCGGGTGGAGAAACAAATTGGACAGCAGCGCGCAAACCGAAGGGACGCTCCGGGACCGGGCCCGGGAATTTGTTGAGCGCCAATGGGTAACCAATACCATTCTGGGCATCATCATCTTCAATGCGATCACTCTGGGGCTTGGCACCTCTGCTGCGGTGCGGGCGCATGCGGGCGGTCTGCTGGATGTCATCGACACTGTTGTTCTGGGCATTTTTGTTCTGGAACTGGCGCTGAAGCTATTCGCCTATGGCCTGCGCTTCTTTGCTTCGGCCTGGAATATCTTTGATCTGATTGTGGTCTCTTTTGGCTTGTTCCCCGACAGCCAGGGCCTGTCGGCGCTGCGCGGGCTGCGGGTGGTGCGGGCGCTGCGGCTGCTGTCGGTCATCCCGCAGATGCGGGCGGTGGTGCAGGCGCTGCTGGATGCCTTGCCGGGCATGGGCGCGGTGATCGTGATGATCTCAATCAGCGTTTCGGCGCCGGTCTTGCCGTCCATATAGGCCATAAGGTTCTGCAACTGGGTGCGCGCCT
>NZ_LUKH01000377.1:0-2649 GCF_001593695.1 Leisingera sp. F5
TCCCTATTCCGGGACAGTTCAAATTCACGAATGGCTTGCAGAGCTTCAACACCGTTCATAATCGGCATCGAGTAGTCCAGTATGTAAATGTCATACCCGCCGTTTTTGCAGGCCTCCACCGCTTGCTGACCATTGTCGGCAATGTCGGCCTCAACGCCGAGTTTCCTCAGCATCGCTGAAATCACCACCTGATTGGCTCGATTGTCTTCGGCAACAAGTGCGCGACGGCCCTGGAAGCTCGCCAAATTGCTGCTGGGCGCTGCGGCCTGGACCTTGGCAGCAGTCACGGTGGGCAGCGGAATGTTCAGCGAAACCTCCGTGCCGTGTCCCTCCCTGGACTTTACAGCCACGTCGCCCTGCATCGCTTCCACCATCTTTTTCGCAATCGCCATGCCAAGGCCCGTGCCGCCATATTTGCGGGTTGTTGAATAATCGGCCTGCATGAAGGGCTCGAAAAGCCGTGACCTCTGCTCCTCGGTCATTCCTATTCCAGTGTCCGCAATCGATATATGAAGCGGTTCGTTCTCAAAGTCACGGACGCGGAGAATTACCCGGCCTTTCTCGGTGAACTTCACCGCATTGCTGAGAATATTATGCAGAACTTGCAGGATGCGGTTGGCGTCACCGACCCGTTCGATCATTTCATTGCATCTGACGTCGACGTAGAGATAAATCCCCTTCTCCTTGGCCTTCATCTCATAGAGGCCTTTCAGACGGGGGATCAGGGCACTCACCTTAAAGGGCTCTGCCTCCAGTTCCATATGCCCAGCCTCGACCTTGGACAGGTCCAGGATGTCATTCAGAACAGACAGGAGCAAATCCCCGGATTCCCGGATCAGTGCAAGAAACTTCCTTTGCTCGTCATTCAAGTCTGTGGCTTCAAGGAGGGAAGCCACACCGATCACCCCATTCAACGGAGTTCTGATCTCGTGGCTCATATTGGCAAGAAACTGCGATTTTGTCCGGCTGGCGGCCTCCGCCTTTTCTTTTTCTTTTGACAGGGCGCGTTCCTTCAAGACCCGTTCAGTCACATCCCGGCAGGTCCCGAAAATCCGGTTCACCGCGCCATCGACATTTTGGGCATCCGCGTAAATCTGAACGAATTTTTCGGAGTTTCGCCACCCGTTCACCTTCAACGTCAAATCAAAGGAGGTGCCGGAAAGAAACAATTTCTCGGAAGCGGCAAGAAGCTGCGCTTTTTGATCTGATGGAAAGAAATCCAAAAGCTCGTTCAGAGTCGAGAGGTTCTTGCCTTCCGGGATTTCAAATATCCGCTTCACGTTCGGCGATAGATAGATCGCCCGCGCACCGGTGAACTCCAGTTCCCAATTGCCTATCAACACAGTGTTTTCGACAATTTCGGAAAAAGACTTCAGTCTCACACAGTCCGTCACGTCGTTGGCCATGATAACCGCTTCGTCGCCGCAAAAAGGCGCTGAAACCACCACTTCTAACCAGGAGCTGGTGTTGTCCGCACCGACAAACCTAAGAACCCCCCTGGGCAATTTCTCCGGGGAGGCAAACGCCTCGGATATCAGCTGTTGCAGGACATTCTTGTCCTTCTTGTTTACGGTTTCATAAACCGAGCTCACACCGTGAAGCATCTGCCGCGTAGCTTCACAACGCTCACAGCCGGAGAGAATGGCACCATTTCTTCCTATTCTGGCAACATGGTCGAAGGCACCCTTCAAACTTGACTGCAAGACAGTGTGAGCCGAATTATTTTCAATGTGGGACATATGTTCTTGTGGCCTCGACTAAACTGTTGGTGAAGCAACCTATACTGCTCCAGCACCCCAGCGGATTTCTGTAGGTTCTCAATTGAGAGCGTTAGCGGTAGAACGTGCAAACGCGGAAACCGAATACACAGCGTTACCGCCTGGTGGATCGTTTCCGGGCTCGTTTTTAAACAGCAAAAGGGGAAGCGTCAGATTATGCCTAGATTCCACGGACCGGTTCAACCCGCCTAAAGCCAGTTTCCTTCGACAGTGCCCGCTACTCACCTCCCTGCCCCGCCTAACGCCCAGTTCCTTTGTCACCGACCTACAACTTTTCCAACCGCCGCGAAGAAACACGGCGGCTGACGGTTTCAGTCGGCAACCCGCGGCTTATCTCTCCGGCGGATAACCGGCATCAGCGAGAACCGAAACGAACCGGTGCTCGGGCTCCGCCGAGGCAACCGTTACTGTTAGCTTGACCGGGTCAGCCTTCACCTCCGCCTTGGGGTCGACCGAATGCACTGCGTTTGTAACCCTGTTGGCGCAACCACCACACGTCATGTTCGGGATCTGAAAGCGCATGAGAATCTCCTCTTTTGTCTCACGCACATCAAGTACGGCTTTCCATCGTTGTAAGGTCAAGTGATGTAAGAAAATATTCTCTTGCTTGACCTTCCAATCGTTGGAACCCGCATCACTGTTTGTGAGTGATGATTCGAACGACAGGAAATGGACATGAATGCTCACATTGAAATCCCCCCGGAAACGCCAGAAATGATACACTTCCCCATAGAAGGGATGACATGCGCCTCCTGTGTCGGAAGAGTGGAAAAAGCGTTGTCAGCTGTCACTGGAGTGGTGTCGGCCAGCGTTAATCTAGCGACAGAGCGGGCCGAGGTAAGCGTCTCAAACCCATCGGTGTGGCCCGAAC
>NZ_LUKH01000378.1:0-2645 GCF_001593695.1 Leisingera sp. F5
TCTCCTCCGCCATCTGGGTGGCGGTCGCGGAAGAATTGATGTTCAGTTCCGTTGCCGTGGCCATATCGGGCAGCAAGCCTCCGGGTGCGCGAGGGTTAACGATCGCTTACCGGAATGCTGCTCAACTTGGACGGAACTGTGGCAGACCAGTGCCGGAATTCGGGAGTTTATTCGAATTTCACGGGTATTCTCGGAGAAAGCAGATGAAAAAGGCGGCCTGTGACGGGCCGCCTGAAACAAGTGTTTTCGAGGAACCGGGCTTGAGGCCGCGCGCTGTCAGCCGTCGCGGCTGCGTTTCTCAAACCGCGGCAGCATGGCAGAGAAGTCCATGCCCTTGCCGCCCTCGTCCTCGACGAACTTCTTGTAAAGCGCCATTGCCAGTTCGCCCATTGGCGTGTCGGCATCGGCGCTGGCCGCGGCCTGCTGGCTGAGGCCAAGGTCCTTGAGCATCAGTTCAGCCGCAAAACCGGGCTGGTAGCTGTTGTCGGCAGGCGACTGCGGGCCGACGCCGGGCGCCGGGCAATAGGCGTTCATGGTCCAGCTGTAGCCGGAGGAGGTGGAGACCACGTCGAACATCTTTTGCCGGTCGAGGCCCAGCTTGTCGGCCAGCGCAAAGGCTTCGCAGGTGGCGATCATGGTGACGCCGAGGATCATGTTGTTGCAGATCTTGGCGGCCTGGCCGGCACCGGCCTCGCCGCAATGCACGGCCTTCTGGCCCATGATGCCAAACAGCGGCTCTGCGGCGGCAAAGGCGTCTGCCGAACCGCCGGCCATAAAGGTGAGCGTGCCGCCCGCGGCGCCGCCGATGCCGCCGGAGACCGGGGCGTCAACGGAGAGCAGACCCGCGGCTTGGGCCTGTTCGGCCACCGCGCGGGCCGAGTCCACGTCGACGGTGGAACAGTCGATAAAGGCCGCGCCCTTGGCCATGGCCGGGATGATTTCAGCGGCGACAAGGCGCAGGATGGCGCCGTTGGGCAGCATGGTGATGACCGCATCGGCGCCTGCCGCGGCCTCGGGGCCGGTGGCGGCCATGGTCACTCCTTCGATACTGACATCGGCCATATCAAAACCGGTGACCTCGTGGCCTGCCTTGGCCAGGTTGGCGGCCATCGGCCCGCCCATGTTGCCAAGTCCGATAAATCCGATCTTCATGAGTTTTCCTCCTCAAATGTCAGCGCATCGGCGCCCAGCGGCGCCAGCATGTCCTCAACCGCCTGTGCCGGCACCGGCTGGCCCGCATATTGCCATTGCGGATTGCGGTCCTTGTCAATGATTTGGGCCCGGATGCCTTCCAGAAAGTCGCTCTTGTCCATGGCGCGGAAGGTATAGCGGTATTCCAGATCCAGGGCCCGGCGGATAGCGGGGCCATCAGCGCGCAGGCGGCGCAGCATTTCCAGCGTGCAAGCCATCGACAGTGGAGAATTGCGGTTTAAGGATTTCAGCGCGGCGGCGGTAAAATCGCTGTCTTCCGCCCGCAAACCGTCAAGGATGGCCTCCAGGTTGTCTTTGCCGAAATGTCTGGCGGTGTCGTTGCGGACCCCGCGCAGCTTGCCTTCCGGCGCGGGCTGGGCTGCGTCCTCCACCGGTTTGGCACTGCCGGTTTCCTCCAGCACGGCGATCAGCGCGGGCCATTGGTCCTGCGGAATGAAATAGTCTGCAAAACCGGCAAGGATCGCATCATCGGCGCCCATGCGCGCGGCTGTCATGCCCAGGTATTCGCCCAGGTGGTCCGGCGCCAGTGCCAGCATCAGGGAACCGCCAACATCCGGTACCAGGCCGATGCTGACCTCCGGCATGGCGATTTGGCTGGTCTCGCCGACCACCCGGTGGGTGCCGTGGCAGCCGATACCGACACCGCCGCCCATGGTGAAACCCTGCATGAAGCTGATCACCGGCTTCTTGTATTCAAAGATCAGCGCGTTCAGCCGGTATTCATCGCGCCAGAAGGTGCGGCCATAGCTGTAATCGCCCTTGGTGCCGGTGTCATACAGCTCGGCAATGTCGCCGCCGGCGCAAAACGCCTTGTCGCCCTCGGCGTCGATCACCACCAGCTTAACGCTGGCATCCGTGGCCCAGTCGCGCATGGCGGCGTCGATCGCCATGCACATCTCGTAGCTCATCGCGTTCAGCGCCTTGGGGCGGGTGAAGGTGATGCGGCCGGCCTGGCCGGTCTTGCGGATATGAATGTCGCTCATTCCGGTTGCTCCGTCATAGGTGTACGCCAAGGCCATTGTGCTGATCGCAGATTACTCTGCAATCAGCTGGCGCGCGACGATCAGGCGCATGATTTCGTTGGTGCCTTCCAGGATCTGGTGGACGCGCAGGTCGCGGACGATCTTCTCAACACCGTAATCGGCCAGGTAACCGTAACCGCCGTGCAGTTGCAAACACCCGTTGGCAACGTCAAAGGCCGTGTCGGTGACCATCAGCTTGGCCATGGCGCAGAACTTGCTGGCGTCATGGGCGCCGGTGTCCAGCTTCCATGCCGCCTGGCGCAGGAAGGTGCGGGCGGCCTGCAGGCGGGTTTCATACTCCGCCAGCCGGAATTGCAGCGCCTGGAACTGGTTGATCGGTTTGCCGAACGCCTTGCGCTCCGACATGTATTGCACGGTCTGGTCCAGCGCCGTCTGGGCGCCGCCCAGGGC
>NZ_LUKH01000379.1:0-2642 GCF_001593695.1 Leisingera sp. F5
TTTGTACGGGGCATTGCATTCACGGGATGATCACAACCTCAGGAGCCACGCGTCAGCAGGACAGGCCGGCAAGCCTGGCGTGGCTTTGTTCCGGGATACTGCGGCAATGGGGGGAAACTTGTCCAGCCTTCGGTGCGGCGTCCCGGGCCTTATGCGGCAGCGCTGCAGGCGTCGCGGATATCCTGGCCAAACAGTTCCACCGCGCGCCGCTGGACCTGACTGCGCCGGACAGCAAGCGAAAAGGCGGACTGCCAGCGCAACTGCGGGTGCGCCAGCTCCCGGAACCGGCCCGCCTTGACCCGGCTTTCCGCGAAATGCACCGGCAGCGGGCCCAGATACTGCCCGGTCTCGATCAGCATTGCCATCGCTTCCATATTGGCGACCACAGCAGTTGGATCCGGGCGGCCAAGCCCGGGAGAGACAAGCCTGTCATAAGAGCGCTGGCAGTGCGGATACCTGGCGATCTCCTGCGGGTTGATCAACGCATGCGGCGCAGTGAACAAAGGGTGGTCCCGGCCGCAATAAAGCCGGTGCTCTTCGCGGCACAGCGGCTCATAGGACAGGTCCGTGACCTGGTTGCGAAAGGGCGCAATGGCCAGATTCAGCGCGCCTGAGATCAGCTGCTGGGTCAAACCGGCGGGAGAGGCGACAACGATTTCCAGCCGCACCTCGTTCGGGCGGGCCAGAAAACGTCGCAGGGCCTGGGCCAGATTAAGCCCGGGCAGGCTGCTCACGGCATCGACCACGCCGATGCGCAGATCGCCGGTGACCGCATCGCGCAGCTCCAGCAGTTCGGCGTCGAAATCGCGGGCGCTGCGCAGGATGCTGCGGGCCTTCTGATAGGCGATGGCGCCGCGTTCCGTCAGCCGGAACCCGCCGCGGCCGCGCTCGCACACCCGGTAGCCGAGCGCGGTTTCCAGATCGCGGATGCGGATGCTGATGGCGGATTGGGTGATCCCCAACGCATATTGCGCATCGGAGAACCCGCCGCAGTCGGTCACGGTGACAAAAGTTTCCAGCAGCGTGTTGCGCAGCAGTTTCACGTGCCTGTTCCTCCCCGGCGGTCCTGCAGGCATTGCATGATAATCTTTCATGTAAAGATAAACAGTATAATATTTTTTCATACAGTGTTCTGTGCTGAGCTGCCGCCGGACCCGCAAATGGAGACACATATGTCTGGACACGGTTACGAAGCCGGCCGCCTGAACCTGCCCTTTGTCGGCATCGCCACCTTCGGCAAGAAACCCTATGTCGAGGATTGGGACAGCATAAACGCCGACGTCGCCATCCTTGGCGCGCCGTTTGATTCCGGCTGCCAGTTCCGCCCGGGCGCGCGTTTCGGCCCGCGTGCCGTGCGCGAGGCCTCGACGCTGTTCAGCTTCGGCCATGCCGGCGCTTACGACCACGAAGATGACGCCACCTATCTGGGCGAAGATGTGCGGATTGTCGATCTGGGCGATGCTGACATCATCCACACCAAGACTGAGGAAAGCCACGCCAATATCGAATACGGCGTGAAGAAGATCCTGGCGGCTGGCGCCTTGCCCGTCACGATCGGCGGCGATCATTCGATCAACATCCCTTGCATCCGCGCCTTTGCCGGAGACTGCGCCGGAAACGGCCCGATCCATGTGGTGCAGATCGACGCGCACCTGGATTTTGTTGATGAACGCCATGGGGTTAGGGACGGGCACGGCAACCCGATGCGCCGCGCGATCGAGCAGGACTATGTCAGCGGCATGACCCAGCTGGGCATTCGCAATGTGTCCTCCACCGCCCGCGAAGGGTATAGCGACGCACGGGCGCGCGGCTCGGACATTCTGTCGGTGCGCCAGGTGCGTAAGCTGGGGACAGATGCGGTGCTGGCGCGCATCCCCGAAGGTGCCCGCTATTACGTCACCATTGACATCGACGCCTTCTGCCCGTCGATTGCGCCGGGCACCGGCACGCCGAGCCATGGCGGTTTCCAGTATTACGACGTTCTTGAAATCCTGCAGGGCCTCAGCAAACGCGGCGATGTTGCCGGTATCGACCTGGTGGAAGTGGCCCCAGCCTTTGACCCTTCGGAAAGCACTCAGATTCTGGCCGCACAGCTGTTGTTGAATTTCATCGGCTTCATCTTCCACAACCGGCGCTAAGGTTGCAGGGGCTGCTTCATTCTGGTCGGAAATACCCCGGGGAGCGCGAGGGGCCGGCCCCTCGCTCTTGTCATTGCCGCAAGCGCCGCGGGGTCAGGGGGCCATCTTGCCCTCGGCAAAGGCCCGGGCGGCTGCGACCGCTTCCGGATCAGGCTCTGCCCCGGTGAACCCCAGCAGGTATCCTTCCAGCCGGGCGGTGCGGGCCTGCATCGGTTCGCGGACCTCCAGTGCGTGATAGCCGCATTGCATGAAATACAGGATCCGCGCCCGCGTGTCGGCCTCATACGGTGTATACCCGTGGCGCATGAACATGGCGGTGACCGCCTCCAGCCGCAGCGCATCTGCCGCATCGATCCGGTTGCGCACCTTGCCGTCGCGCCGCGACCATTCTCGCACCGCAAAGTCCAGATTGGCGTCAAACAGATCGGGATCGACAAAACAGCGGAAGAAATTGCAGACTGCCCAGGAGATGTTCTCCGCAGGCAATTCGCAATGGGTCAGGAT
>NZ_LUKH01000380.1:0-2640 GCF_001593695.1 Leisingera sp. F5
GCTCAGCACCAGCACGCATTGGCCGCCGGACATGACCGCAAGCGCGGGCCAGAGGGCCGGGTTCAAGGTTTGCTTTTCCAGGATCTTCGGCTGCAACCCGGTGGTGTGCAGCGCCTTGGCCAGTGAATGCAGCGACAGGTCGCCGGGTGTTTCGCTCCACAGGAAGGCGGCGACGTCGCTGACCGGCACTTCGCTGCCCTTCAGAGCGGCCAGGGTGGCAATCAGGCTGGAGCGGTGCTGAATGCGGGTTGCTGCGCCCTCCAGCAGCGAGCCGACTTCTGGCTGGGTGTCCTGCGGCGGGGCTTTTGGCAGCGGATTGGCATCCGGCGCGGCGGCGGGCGTGTTGGCTGGCTGCATTGCCTGCGGTGTTCCGGTCCCGGAGACAGGCACCGCCCGCAGCACCGGCTTTTTGCCGGAGGCGGGCAGGGGGCGGGGCGGCTTTTGCGTTGTGTCGGTCAAATCTTGTCCCCATCGGCCAGCAGCCCCAGGTCGCGTGCCAGCTGCAGCTGGATCAGCACCACCTCGTATTTTGCGTCGATATAGCCCTGTTCACGGCGCACCAGCTCTTCATAAACTTGGATCACCTCCATCACCGGGCGCTGGCCCGCTTCGAATTGCTTTTGGAACAGGCCGTAAGTCTCGCGGCTGCGGCGCACCAGCGCGGCGGTCTCACCTTCCTGGCGCCGGTAGGACGCAATTTGCTGGACCTGGCGGCTATAGGTGCGGCGGGCAATCTCCTCGGTCTCGCCAATCTGACGGGTGGCGGCCTCCTTGGAGGCTTCCAACGCTTGAATGGCGGCGGGTGTGCCCAATCCCAGCGGCTGGCCAACGCCCAGGGTCAGCCCAGCACCCGATCCGTCGGAGGTCACATTGCCTGAGGCCGCAATCTGGGGCAGCAGCCCGGCGCGCCCGGACTTGGCCTGGGCGATGGTGCGGTCCGCTTCGGCGCTTGCCTTCAGCACGGCCAGGAACTGCACCTGCTCCGGCGGTGTGGCAATTCCCAGATGCGAAGGCTTTTGCGCAAAGGACTGGCCGGTCATCGCCTGCAGTTCCGCGCGCGCGGTTGCAGCGGCGTCATGGGCGGTGGCCGTGGCAGTGCGGATGCCGCTGATCTTGCTGTCCACCACGTTGAGGTCGGCGCGGTCCGACACGCCGCCGTCGACACGGCCCTGCACAATGCGACGGAATTCCTGCATCCGGCGCAGGGCACGGTTGCCATAGGCGGCCTTTTCATCGCCGCGTAAAGCAGCTGCATACAGCCCGACAGCGGTTTCGACGCGGCTGTTCATGTCCTGGGACAGGCTGACGGCGGCCACCTCGACATCGGCGGCGGCAAAGGCGCGCTCGGCCTTGCGGCGGCCATTGTCAAACAGCACCTGCTCAATCAGAAGGCCAGCCACCAAATCCCCCAGATCGGTCAGGCTGACGGATGGGCCAAGGGTTGGCAGCCAATTCTTGGAGGCGGCTTCGGCGCGCAGCTTGGCGCTGATCAGCTCTGCCTCGGCGGCACGGGAGGAGGCGGAAATTGCGGCCTCGGCCACTTGCCCATAGGCGCTGTCCTGCGCCAGCAAGGAACGGCGCTCCATCAGTTCCCGGATCACCTCGGAGGAGGCCTCGTCCGATTGTGCAAAATTGCTGCGCGGTGCGGTTTCAGCGCTTTCTCCGCCGCCGGACGGCAACGTCCGGGCGCAGGCCGACAGGCTGCACATCACTGCGATGGCGCAAAAAAAGCGTCCCGGTTGCATCCTGCCATATGCCCTTTGTTTTAGGCTTTTGATGTATTGGGCCCGGCGGCAATGACCGCCGGGCCGATAGATCAGATCACGACGTTAACGTCTTCATCCACGGACAGCGTGGTGCCGTCATCGCCGATTGTGTAGACATTGTAAGTCTCGCCATCGACAGTCTCGGTGCCCGCAGCGGTGGCCCCGGTAATGGTGAGCGTGTCGTCAGCTTCCCCATGCACGGTGAGCTTGTCGGAATTGCCCGACAGCGCATTGATATCGGCTTCGGTCAGGGTCAGGTCGACGGCATCGGCATGAACCAGGTTCAGCTCGTCGATGTTGAACTGCGAGAGGCCCGAATGATCCAGGACAGCCGCGCCTGCACCATCTTCGAGCACCACCATAGTACCGGAGCTGTTGCCCGCGTCATCCACCCGGTTCACAACAAGGTGCGAGCCATCCGGCACATCGGCATCGAAATCGTACAGGGTCTGGCCGTTGCCAAGATCGGTTTCGGTGCCGCTGACATCTGAAACACTGCCCGTGCTGGTTAACTCATGGATTGTGTCGCCGGCTTCAAAATCGTCGCTGAAAACGCCGCTGACACTGGTGCCGGTGCTGATCACGTCGCCAATGTTGGGGGCATCGTATTCGGTGTCGACGCTGAAGCCCTCGGTCAGGGTCTGCGTGTTGCCTGCCGGGTCGGTGGCCGTGATTTCGGCTGTGGCCTCATAGGTGCCCTCGCGCAGGTCGCCGGGTTCAAACTCGGCAGTCCAGTTGCCGTCCGCATCCACCAGCGCGTCCCGGGTTACACCTTGAATGGTGACTTGTACTGCCGATCCGGGTTCGACGGTGCCGGACATTGAGAGGCCCGCAGCACTTTCCGCGAGGCTCACCACATCATCATCGGTCACGC
>NZ_LUKH01000381.1:0-2639 GCF_001593695.1 Leisingera sp. F5
CATCCCCCCAGGTGGCGCGCGCAGTCGGACATCCCGCACAGCGGGCCAAGGCGGCGGGTTGATCAGTGGCAGCAGATCAACCCGCCCCTTTTCATTCTGGGGAACGGATTAACGCGAGGGACGCGCGAAAAGGATCGGTAAGTTGGGCCGCAGGTTCAGAGGCGAAAGCCACCACAAGGTGGACAGCAAGGGGCGGGTGTCAATCCCGGCCTCTTTCCGCCGTGTGCTGGAGGCCGCCGATCCGAACTGGAAATCCGGCGACAGCCCCGAACTGGTGATTGTCTACGGCGACCACCGCCGCCCGTTCCTGGAATGCTATACTATGGAAGCCATCGACGAGGTGGACGCCAAGATCGCGGCCCTGCCGCGCGGCTCCAAACCGCGCAAGATCCTGGAGCGCATGTTCAACGGCCAATCCTTGCCGACCAATGTGGATGACACCGGCCGCCTTGTGCTGCCGGCCAAGCTGCGGCAGAAGATCGGCCTGGAGGGCGAAGCCTTCTTTATAGCCTCCGGCGACACCTTCCAGATCTGGAAGCCCGAGACTTATGAGGAGGTTGAGATGGCCGAAGCCGAGAAACTGATGGAAGACCTGCCGGAGGATTTCGATCCCCTGGAATTCCTAGATGGCGCCGGAGGCGTTTGACCCATGACCCAGGACCAAAAAGCTGCCAATGGTCCCCACATTCCCGTCCTTCTGCGCCCGCTCTTGCAGGCGGTGGCCCCGGTCACGGGCCGCTGGCTGGACGGCACATTCGGTGCAGGCGGTTACACCCGAGGGCTGCTTGAGGCCGGCGCTGACGAAGTTACCGGCGTTGACCGCGACCCGCTGGCGTTTGAGATGGCCAAGCCCTGGGCAGGGGAGTACGGCAATCGCCTGATCTTGCAGCAGGGTGTGTTCTCCCGCATGGATGAATATGCCCAAGGCCTCGATGGCGTGGTGCTGGACCTTGGCGTCTCCTCGATGCAGCTGGATCTGGCCGAACGCGGCTTCTCTTTCATGCGGGACGGCCCGCTGGACATGCGGATGTCGCAGTCGGGGCCTTCTGCCGCCGATCTGGTCGCAGAGCTGGAAGAGGCCCAGATCGCCGATATTCTGTTCCACTACGGCGAAGAACGCGCCAGCCGCCGCATTGCCAAGGCGATTGTGCGGGAACGCACGATTGAACCGATCACCTCCACCCTGCGCCTTGCGAAGATCATTGAATCTTGCCTGCCGCGCCCCAAGCCCAACCAGTCGCACCCGGCGACCCGCAGCTTCCAGGGGCTGCGCATCGCAGTGAACGCCGAATATGACGAACTGTTCGAGGGGCTGCTGGCCGCTGAACGGGCGCTGAAACCGGGCGGATTGCTGGCCGTTGTCACCTTTCATTCGGTCGAGGACCGTATGGTCAAACGCTTCTTCCAGCACCGTGCAGGCAAAACCGGCCGCGCCAACCGCTATGCGCCGGAACAGCAGGAAACCCCTTCCCAGTTCGAACTGGTCACCCGCAAGGCGGTCGGCCCGGACGATCAGGAACTGGCGGAAAACCCGCGCTCCCGCTCTGCCCGTCTGCGGGTCGGTCGGCGGACTGATGCCGAACCTGGGCCGATCTCGGCCAAAGACCTTGGAATGCCGCAGCTGAAAGAGGCGCGCAAATGAAGACCCTGCTGTATGCCGCAACCTGCCTGGCCGTCTTTGGCCTGGCCTTCTGGGCTTACCGCGAAAACTACGCCACCCAGCAGGTGCTGAAGGAAACCCGCGCGCTGCAAAGCCAGATCGGTGCGGCGCAGGTGCGGCTTAGCGTTTTGCGCGCCGAATGGGCCTATCTCAACCGCCCGCAGCGGCTGCGCGAGCTGGCGGATATCAATTTCGACAGCCTTGGCCTGTTGCCGCTGCGCCCCGACCAGTTCGGCCGGGTGGATGAGGTGTCATACCCCGAACCCGAAGAGCTGGTGATCACCGATGGCGTCGAAGTGTCGGGCCTGAATGCGGGAGGCCAGCCATGATCCGCACTCCGCTGCGCCCGCTGGCCCGGATCCTGCATGCCCGCGCTACCGGCGAAAACCCGGATGTGATCGAAGAGGAAAACATCAGCCTGCGCCATCAGGAGATGCAGGTGCAGTCCCGCCAGCGCGCCGAGGGGCGGCTCTTGGTGCTGGGTCTGTTCTTTGTCTGTGCCTTTGGTGCGATCATTGCCCGCATGGGCATGACCGCGGTGTCAGAGCCGGCCGAACCCGTGGCCAGCGTGCCGGGCAGCGTGATTGCCGCGCAGCGCGCCGATATCGTCGACCGCAACGGCAGCCTGCTGGCCACCAACTTTGAAACCCACTCGCTGTATGCCCAGCCGCCGCAGATGATCGATCCCGTCGGTGCTGCAGAAAAACTGGTGCAGATCTTCCCGGATCTGGAGCTGGAACGGCTGGTCAAGGATTTCACCGGCAAGCGCAAGTTCCTGTGGGTGAAGAAGAAAATCAGCCCTGAGCAATTACAGGCGGTGCATGACATCGGTGATCCCGGCCTGATGTTCGGCCCGCGCGAGATGCGGCTGTACCCGAACGGCAGCCTGGCCGCCCATGTGCTGGGCGGCGCCGGTTTCGGCAAGGAGGGCGTCAACGCCGCCGAGGTGATTGGCGTGGCAGGTGTGGAACGCCAGTTC
>NZ_LUKH01000382.1:0-2636 GCF_001593695.1 Leisingera sp. F5
CTTTGCTGGAGGATGTAGGGGCTGCGCGACATGTTTTCGGCGCCGCCGGCCAGTGCGAACTCGGCATCACCAATAGCAAGAGATTGAAACGCTGAGATGATTGCCTGCATTCCGGAACCGCAAAGCCACTTTCGAGCGCACCGGCGCCATGCATTCGGTGCTGGAGGCGTTCGAGGCGCCAAAGCCGCTGCGCATCCTGGCCCGCACCCTGGGCTGGCCGTTCAAATGGCTGGGCTACAAAGGCGACCCGGCAATGCCGCCCGAAACCCGGGCGCTGAACGCACTGGGACCGGCTTATATCAAGTTTGGCCAGGTGCTCTCGACCCGGCCCGACGTGGTGGGCAAGGATCTCGCCAGGCAGCTGCGCGTTTTGCAGGACAAGCTGCCTCCATTCTCCCGCGCCGAGGCTCTAGCCGAAGTGGAAAAGGAACTGGGCCGCCCCGCCTCGGAAATCTTCTCCGACTTCAGCGACCCGGTTGCCGCCGCCTCCATCGCCCAGGTCCATCGGGCAACTCTGGCCGAAAGTGGCGAGGAAGTCGCGGTGAAGGTGCTGCGCCCCGGCATCGAACGGGCCTTCAACAGGGACGTCGACGCCTTCTATTTCGCTGCGCGCATCGTCGATCTCTTCGCCCCCGGCGCCCGCCGCCTGAAACCCATGGATGTGATCGAGCATTTCGACGGCGTGGTGCAAGGGGAATTGGACCTGCGTCTGGAAAGCGCCGCCGCCTCGGAATTTGCCGCCAATACCGTGAATGACGAAGGCTTCCAGCTGCCCGAAATCCGTTGGGGTTATTCCGCCCGGCGGGTGATGACAATGGGCTGGGCGGACGGCGTTGCGCTGGGGGACAATGACGCGCTGGATGCTGCGGGCCATGACCGCCCGGTCCTGGCCAACCGGGTGCTGTCGCTGTTTCTGCGCCATGCGCTGCGGGATGGCTTTTTCCACGCCGACATGCACCAGGGCAACCTGAAGGTCGCGGCCAACGGTGACATTATCGCCTATGATTTCGGCATTATGGGCCATATTGATGAGTACACCCGCCGGGTCTATGCCGAGATTCTCTATGGCTTTATAAAACGCGACTACAAACGCGTGGCAGAAGTGCATTTTGAGGCCGGATACGTGCCTGCCAACCGTGATGTCGACGAATTTGCCCGCGCCCTTCGCGCAGTGGGGGAGCCGATCTTCGGCATGAATGCCTCAAACATCTCCATGGGCCGACTGCTGAACTATCTGTTTGAAGTCACCGAACGTTTCGGCATGGAAACTCGCACCGAGCTGATCCTGCTGCAGCGCACCATGGTGGTGGTTGAAGGCGTTGCCCGCTCGCTGGATCCGCACATCAACATCTGGGAAGCCGCCCAGCCAGTGGTCGAGGACTACATCAAGAAATCAATCGGCCCGCGCGCCGTGGTTTCCGACCTTCTGGACACCGCCAAGGTGATGGCCCGGTTTGGTCCCCGGCTGCCCGCGCTGGTGGAACAGGCGCTGATCGCACAAGCGGCGCAGAACGGGACACATAAACGCAGCGCGAACAGCTGGGTAACTCCGGCCCTTCTGGGAGCCGCCGGCGGAGCAAGCCTCTTTGCCGTAGTTGCCTTGCTGCTGTGAGCATGCAAAGGCCCTAATGGCTCCAGTCTTCTTTCTGGTGTCAAATACTCCAGGGGTGAGCGCCGCAAGGCGCGAGGGGGCAGCGCCCCCTTCTCTTCCCCTTTTAATTACAACCGCTCGATTGCCAAAGCGATGCCTTGGCCACCGCCGATGCACATGGTGATCAGACCTTTCGACCCACCAGTCCGTTCCAATTCATAGAGCGTTTTCAATGTGATGATAGCGCCGGTCGCGCCCACCGGATGGCCCAGCGCGATCGCTCCGCCGTTCGGGTTCACCCGGGCAGGATCCAGCCCCAGTTCCTTGTTCACCGCCAGCGCCTGCGAGGCAAAGGCCTCGTTTGACTCGATCACGTCAAAATCACTGGGTGACAGGCCGGTTTTCTCCAGCAGGCTGCGCACTGCGGGCACCGGGCCGATGCCCATTACTTCCGGCCGCACCCCTGCATGGGCATAGCCCAGAATCCGTGCCTTGGGTCTCAGACCTGCCTTCTCTGCTGCGGAGGCCGTGGCCAGTACCACCGCCGCCGCGCCATCGTTGATTCCGCTGGCATTGCCGGCGGTAACCCGGCCGTCTTTCTGGAACACCGCCTTCAGCCCGCCCAGCACATCCAGGGTGGTCGCCTTGGGGTGCTCGTCCACCTCAAACGGTACCATGTCGCGCTTGACCTTCACTTCTACCGGCGCAATCTGCGATTTGAAATGCCCGGCCTCGATTGCAGCCGCCGCTCGGGTCTGGCTGGTGACGGCAAATTCATCCATCTGCGCGCGCGTAATACCATGCTCATCGGCGACGTTCTCGGCTGTAACCCCCATGTGACCTGTCCCGAACGGGCAGTTCAACGCCCCCAGCATCATATCGAGCGACTTCACATCGCCCATCTTCGCACCCCAGCGGCTTTGCTGGAGGATGTAGGGGCTGCGCGACATGTTTTCGGCGCCGCCGGCCAGTGCGAACTCGGCATCACCAATAGCAAGAGATTGAAACGCTGAGATGATTGCCTGCATTCCGGAACCGCAAAGCC
>NZ_LUKH01000383.1:0-2632 GCF_001593695.1 Leisingera sp. F5
CCGGTGCGTTCTGGCGGCCTCAGCCCGAGACCTGCGAAGGGCCGGTACGTTTGTTGCAAACCCACGGCTGGCGCGATGAAGTGGTGCCGCTGGAGGGGCGTATCCTTGGCGGCGGGCGCTGGGAGCAGGGCGATGTCTTTGCTGGTCTGGAGGTTTGGCGCGAGGCCAACGGCTGCGCGTCGCACGCGCCATCAAAGGCCTGGGGCGAGGGCGAGGGCGGGTTGCTGCACCGCCGCTGGACTTGCGGCGCGGGTGCAGAGATCGAACTGGTGCTGTTTGACGGCGGCCATACTGTGCCCAAGGCTTGGGCGGGCCTGATGGCCGATTGGTTCGAAGATGAACCGGCCGTGCGCTGACGTTACGGATGCGCCTGCAAAAAGCGGAGCGCTCCCGCCCTTTTGACCGAAATCAGAGATTTCCATCAAAGTGTTGGGCCAGGCAGCGCGCCCTGCGGGCGCGCTGCTGTTGCATGCCGCCGCGAAGCTGGCACTTGAGGATAGCAGCGGACATTTGCGCAACCGCGCCGCGCGTCAGCGCGGCGCCCGGCCCAAGACCGCCAAGGGTGTCCCGGCGCAGCCGGGGATCCTGCGGGCGCGGGAGTTCCTGGCCGGCTTGCCAGCTTACTCTGCCGGAGTGCTGCGGGCGGTGTTATTGTCCAGCATGGCTTTGAGATCAGCCCGCGCAACCCGGGCGGCGCGGGTGATCTGGGGTTCGCTGAACTCCTCCCGCGTGGCCATCCAGTTACGGATACGGTTCACCGTCCTTACCCCGGACAGCGCTGAAAGCGGCACCGCCAGAACCAGCGACAGGGCGATGGGCGCCAGCCACAGCGACACCGTGCCCGACAGGATCCCGGCCCAGAGCGTCACACCGCTGACGGTTTCCAGCGCGTGACAGGCAGCCAGCGTGCGCAAGGAGTAGCTGCCGCCGTCGCGGGCCTGCGGTTCCCAGCCGCGTTGCAGCCCCAATGCCGTGCGGAACACCGCGATCATCTGCTGCACCATCAGGATCGGCGCATAGAGGATCGCCAGCAAAACTTCGGACACAAATGACAGTGCGAAATGCACCGGGCCGCCGTATTCCGAAAACCGGCTGCCGGTCAGCGGCAGCGCCACTGCGGCCAGCATCTTGGGCGCGAGCAGCATTGCGTAGATCAGCAGGATCACCAGCACATGCTTGGGCTCGGACATGTCCGGCCAGCTGGGGCGGAAAGGGTTGGCTTCGCTGAAGTAGCTGATGACAGACGCCTCCTCGCTGCGGCCGATCACGGCCCAGAGCACCAGCAGGGCAAACCACACGGGCGCCATCAGATAGCCGATCGCGCCGGCAAAGAGGTGAAAGCGCGAGATCGCCCGGAAGCCCTTGGCGTGCAACAGGTTCAGGTGCTGCAGGTTTCCTTGGCACCAGCGCCGGTCGCGCAGGATGTGGTCGATCAGGGTGGCGGGGGTTTCCTCATAGGAGCCGCGGATGCGGGGCAGGAAGCGCACCGACCAGCCGGCCCGGCGCAACAGGCCCGCCTCGACAAAATCGTGGCTCATGATCAGCTTGCCGCCGCGGCCAAAGCGCGAGCGCAGCAGCGGCAGACCGGCACAGGCGGCAAAGGCGCGGGTGCGGATGATGGCGTTGTGGCCCCAATAGTTGCCCTCGTGACCGGCCCAGCGGGCCAGGCCTTCGGCAAGCGCAAGGCCATAGACGCCGTTGGCAAACTGCTGCATGCGGCCAAAGACCGACTGCGCGCCAATCAGCTGCGGATAGCTTTGGATCAGCCCGGCGCTGGGATCGCGCGCCAGCGCGTCGGTCAGCCGGGCAATGGCGCGACCGCTCATCAGGCTGTCGGCGTCCAACACCAGCATCGCCTCGTAATCGGCGCCCCAGCGGCGCACCCAGTCGGAGATATTGCCGACCTTGCGCCCCTCATTGTCGGCGCGGCGGCGGTAGTAGAGCTCAGCCCCTTCCGGCAGCATGGTCCGCAGCGCCTCGACACTGGCGCGTTCCTGTTCGGCAATGGCATCGTCGCGGGTGTCCGAGAGGATGAACATCGCATAGTCATGCTGGCCGCCGCGGCCATGAAGCTCCTGCAGCATGGTCTGGGCGTTGCCCAGCACGTACCAGGGAACCTCGTTATAGACCGGCATCAAGAGCGCCACCTTCATCGGGCGCGCCGGGCCGCGGGCAACAGTCTTTTCCCGGCGCGACAACCCGTAAAGGCCCAGCAAAACGGTAGAAACGGTAAAGGCGATCCAGAAAAAGTTGAAGGCAATCAGGGCCAGCAGGATCAGCTCCAGCAGCGAGAACCCGTCGGCGGTGAACCAGCCCCGCATCACCCAGGTGAGGACACCGGTCGCCAGCATCGCAGGCGAAAACGCCAGCAGCCGCCACAGCGCCACCTGCCGCGGGGCGGCACCGCCGGGGGCTTCGGCGTCGCGGAAGCCCTTGCTGAAATCCTGTTCCGGCATTGCCAGCGGCTGTTCCGGGGGCATCAGGTCACATGTGTTCATGCGGTCCACCTGTAAAGCCAGACCTCGGAAGCGGCATTGCCGTCTTTCCTGAGCTGGGCGCGAAGTTCAACATGGTCCCGCTCGCCGGGGTCAAAGTAGAAGGCCAGCCGCAGACCGCCGGTTTCCGGGTTGTG
>NZ_LUKH01000384.1:0-2630 GCF_001593695.1 Leisingera sp. F5
AACCAGAGCAGTCCCAGAACCGCGTCGTCAATCTTGTCCTCGTCGATCTCCATGAACAACGGGTATCACATCACAGAGCCAATGGGACCGCGGTCTTCGCCGGAGCCTTACCACTCATCAGGGCAAAATGTGTTGCGGCAGAACGCCGTTCCAGACCAGGATTGAGGGCAAAGAAATCTGGAAGGAAAAGTTCGTGAACTGAACTTGGCCTGACAGACGCCGCCGGAAAACGGCCAACTGTCAGATCACATCTGAACCACTACAGCTTACACTTGGTATGGCGCACCTAAGGGCAGACCTGCCCTTAGATCGTTTGTGTGGATGCCGCTCAGAATGCAAGGCCCGCGTGAGGCTTTCTGAACCTGTGATCGAGTGCGCGCTTGTGTCAGGCCTCCGATTGCGGCTCTTCACATGCGCCGCGGGCCGGGATGGTGGTTCGCGGGCCGGGTCCAACACTTCTCAGCGGGCTGAAAGCCCTGCGAATTACGATGGTTTTCCCTGCCCCGATCCGGTCGATCAGTTGTCCATTCAGCTCATGCCTTCCTCACATCCCCGACGTCCAGAGTCTGGCGTCAGCCTTTATGCTTCAGCCAGAGCCGGAACCCGGTAGTTTTCATCTTTCGTCAGCATCGCCCAGATCTGTCGAGCCATCTTGTTCGCAAGCGCTATGGCGACCAGTATACGCGGTTTGTGTGACATCAATTTCCCGAGCCACGTTTCCTCAGAAATGCCCCCGCGGGAAGCCCCGACTATGGCGGTCATTGCTCCAATCACCAGCAATCGCCGGATATCGTGCTGTCCGGCCTTGGACACCCTGCCTAAGCGCGCCCGGCCGCCCGAAGAATTCTGTTGGGGAACAAGTCCGAGCCATGCGGCAACGTCGCGCCCACGCCGGAACGTTTCCACCGGGGGTGCGAAAGCCTCAATTGCCATGGCGGTGATTGGGCCGACTCCCGGCATGGTTTGCAGGCGTTTGGCGCGATGGCCTTTCTTCGACACTTCAGAGATCTGTTCGTCGAGCGCGCTGATCTGAGCGCCAAGGCTCTTGATCTGCTGCATTCGGCTGCAACAAGCGATCCTTGCGGCGACAGGCAAGCCATTGCTCTCGTCCTCAAGGACTTGGATCAATTTCGGAAGATGCTGCAATCCAACCGGAGCGATGTAACCGAATTCGTAAAGATGCGAACGCAGCGAATTGACCAACTCTATTCTCTGCGCGACTGCCTTCTGGCGGATGCGGAACACCACGGCACGCGCTTGTTGTTGCGCGGTCTTCGGTTCGACAAAGCGCATTTGCGGCCGGGTCGCAGCCTCGGCAATCGCGTCTGCGTCGGCAGCATCGTTCTTCTGCCGCTTGACATACGGCGTGACATATTGCGGTGAGATCAGCTTCACGACATGGCCAGCCTTTTCTAACTCCCGCGCCCAGTAATGCGCTCCAGGACAGGCCTCCATAGCCAGCGTGCAGCCACGGTGTGCCTCCATAAACCGCAGGAACTGCGAGCGCGTGAACTTTTTACGAAACACGACCGCCCCGTCAGCCGCAGCTCCGTGCAACTGAAACACGTTTTTGCGAGATCTATGCCCATTATAGAAACGTTTTCCATGGATGCCTTCTCCTCTCTTGCCTTTGGCTAACAACACCACAAGCTTGGCATATCGCGGTGCCGCCGGGGGAGAGCGGCATCCACCCCATCTTCTCAGCAGAAAGAAAAAGCGCCCGCCGAAGGCGGGCGCGGATCGCCTGCGTTAGCAGGCGAAATACCTCTTGGGTTGGGATCAGATTGTCTGGTCGTAATCGCCGACCAGCGGCTCGGTGCGGATCACCGCGTCGATATCGGCAAAGATCGCCCGCATCTCCGCTTCGCTGTCCGAACTTTCGCAGACCACAACCAGGTTCGGGGTGTTCGACGACGCGCGCACCAGCCCCCAGGAGCCATTGTCCAGGATCACCCGGGCACCGTTCACGGTGACAACTTCCTTGATGGCGCGACCGGCAAGGCTGTCGCCTGCTTCATGCTTGGCCACCAGTTTCTGCACCAGCCGCTCCAAAACGTCGTATTTCTCGGTGTCGGCGCAATAGGGCGACATGGTCGGGGTTGCCCAGGTCTTGGGCAGGGCCTTGCGCAGGTCGGACATCGACTGATCCGGGTTGCGGTCCAGCATCTTGCAGACCTCGACCGCCACCCGCATGCCGCAGTCGTAACCGCGGCCGATGGGTTCCGCCAGGAAGTAGTGGCCGGACTTCTCAAATCCTGCCAGCGCGCCGATTTCCTTGACCCGCCGCTTCATGTGGCTGTGGCCGGTCTTCCAGTAATCGGCAGTGACGCCGTTCTTTTGCAGTTCGGGGTCAGAGGCAAACAGGCCGGTGGATTTCACATCCGCCACAAAGGTCGCGTTCGGATAAAGTTTGGACAGATCGCGCGCCATGATCACGCCGACCTTGTCGGCAAAGATCTCCTCGCCTTCGTCATCCACCAGGCCGCAGCGGTCGCCGTCGCCGTCAAACCCCAGCGCCAGATCGGCGCCCGAGGCCTTTACGCTGTCCGACATGTCATGCAGCATTTCCATCGCTTCGGGGTTCGGGTTGTAATGCGGGAAGGTATAGTCGAGCCGGTTGTGGCTTTCGA
>NZ_LUKH01000385.1:0-2626 GCF_001593695.1 Leisingera sp. F5
GTGCCGGCAACGGCAAACAGCGAGGCAGGCTCGAACCCGCTCAGCCCAGGGCGCAGAATCAGCAGCACACCGGCAAAGCCCAGCCCGATCGCCAGCCAGCGCCGCCAGCCGACGGTCTCGCCAAAGAACACCACTGCACCTGCTGCCACGACCAAAGGCGTGGCCTGCAGTATGGCCGAGGCCGAGGACAAAGGCGTCAGCGCAATCGCCAGGGTGAAACATAGCCGCCCTACGACCTCCGCCACAGACCGCAGCAGCATCGGGCGCGTGCCAAAACCCGGGTGCCAGGGGGCGTGACCCTGCGCACGCGCCATCGCGGCAAAGATCACCATGCCGCCAAACCCGAACAGGATCAGAATCTGTCCCACAGGAATGTCGCGGGCAGCGGATTTGATGAACATGTCCTCCAGCGCAAAGGTGGCCATGGCCAGCACCATCAACAGGCTTCCGCGCAGCGTGTCCACTCCGGTTCTCCTCAAATCCAAAAAACTCAATGACTTGGCAATTGGTAGGCCCGCGCCAGACAATGCACAAGTGAAGGGCTTCAGTCCCGCTGCGTCAGACCCGCCCGCCGGTAGTGGTGCATGTTGAGGAAGGAGACGCCGGTCTCCGCACTGCGATAGCCATGCGGCTGGTCGGCGGCAAAGCGCAGCCCCTGCCCCGCCTCCAGCGCCACCCATTCGCCGCCCCGCAACACCTCCATTGCGCCGTGCAGCACAAAGACCTCCTCGGTCACACCAGTATCATGCGGCTGCGACTGGTGGCTCTGGCCCGGCTGCAGCGTCACCTGAAAGGTCTCCGCTCCCAGCAGCGGGTCAAAGGGAAAGACGATCTTGACTCCGATGCTGCCCGGAAACTGCACGGTCTCATAAACGCCGGTGGCCGCGCTCACCGGTCGCGCCGCCTCCCCCAGCAGAGCAGTCAGCGGCAGGTGGAACCCTTTGGCAATTTTCCACAGGGTGGCAATCGTCGGGCTTGATTCGCCGCGCTCGATCTGCCCCAGCATTGCCTTGCTGACCCCTGTGATCTCCGCCGCTTTGGACAAGCTAAGCCCAGCCGCCGCGCGGATCTCCCGCAGGTTCAGGGTGATGGTTTCATCGCTCATAAGATCCGCCGCTCAAAAAACACTTGTGCGCTATAACGCACGATGTGTAGTGTGCGCTATAACGCACAACACCCCTAGCCGATCCGGCGTCCGAGGAAAAGCCGCATGCTCAAGGATCTGAAACTCTCGCATCTTGTCTCCGGCGCGGTGGCTGTTCTGGTCGGCTATACCGGCTCGGTTGCGATCATTTTCCAAGCCATCGAGGCCGTGGGCGCCACCCAGTCCCAGGCCAACAGCTGGATGCTGGTGCTGGGGCTGGGCATGGGCGTAACCTGCCTGTTCCTGTCACTGATCTACCGGATGCCGATCCTCACCGCATGGTCCACCCCCGGCGCGGCGCTGCTGGCGGTCAGCCTCAACGGCGTGCCGCTGGCCGAAGCGGTCGGCGCTTTCCTGTTATGCGCCGTGCTCTTGACCCTCACCGGCGTCACTGGCTGGTTTGCCGCCCTCTCCCGCCTTATCCCGGACAGCCTGGCCAGCGCGATGCTGGCAGGCATCCTGTTCCAATTCGGCCTCTCCGCCTTTACTTCTCTTCAGACGGACACCGCATTGGTTGCTTTGATGGGCCTCACGTTCCTGGCCGGACGCAAGCTGTTCCCCCGCTACACGATCCCCGCGGTGCTGGCCGCAGGTGTGGCCTGGTGCGCAGCAACCGGAGCCTTTGGCAGCCTGGAGGCGCTGGACCTTACCCTGGCCCGCCCCGAGTTCGTGACGCCCGCTTTCTCGCTGCCGGTTCTGATCGGCATCGGCCTGCCGCTCTACATCGTCACGATGTCTTCGCAGAACATGCCCGGGGTGGTGGCGTTGAAAGCCTGCGGCTACGCGCCGCCGGTTTCCGCCAGCCTGACCGTGACCGGGCTGGCCTCGCTGGTCCTGGCCCCCTTCGGCGGCTTTGCCTTCAACCTCGCCGCCATTACCGCCGCAATCTGCGCAGGCCCCGAGGCGGATGAGAACCCGGACACCCGCTATCTGGCAGGCGTCATGACCGGCCTCGTCTACATCCTCGTGGGGCTGGGCGGCGCCACCGTGATCAGCCTGTTCCTGATCGCCCCCAGGGCGCTGGTGGCTACTGTTGCAGGTCTTGCGTTGCTCTCAACCATCAGCAACAGCCTGTCTGCCGCGCTGGCCGAGCCGCAAGGCCGCGAGGCGGCGCTGATCACCTTCATGACCACGGTCTCCGGCATCAGCTTCCTTGGAATCGGCGCGCCGTTCTGGGCTTTGGTGCTGGGACTGGCTGTGAATCACTGGCTCAAAAGCCCAGAACCCACCCCGGTGCGCGCCTGAGAGCCCCCCGGAGAGACATTTCGCCACTGAAATCCGGCGCAATCTGCGCCAATATTACCGAACAGCCCCCCGGCCGGTTGCCTTTATTGCGCAAATCGTGTCCCTGAGGGCAAAGACTAAGGGAACCAGCCTGATGCCAAAGTACCGATCCAGAACCTCCACCCATGGCCGCAACATGGCGGGCGCACGCGGCTTTTCCTCGGACGCCGGATCGGCTAGGGGTGTTGTGCGTTATAG
>NZ_LUKH01000386.1:0-2622 GCF_001593695.1 Leisingera sp. F5
GACAGAAACAGCGTCAGGCGCATTCGGCGGCTCCAATGTCAGCAATCGGGCCGGGCCACCCTGCAGCGGCAAAGCTGCCGCTGCAAGTCTTAACGATTGCAGGTAATGCGGTTGTTGGAAAACACACTTCCCGCAATGGGTGTGGCGCGCAGTTAAGCTATTGGGCGGCCTTCAACCCGATGTTTAGGCGTTTGTTAAGGCTCATTTCCGCCGTAATTGAGCCGCGAAGTTACCGCCAAAGCTGGGTTTTGCGCGAAAACAGGGGGAATCCTGAATTTTTCTCCTAACGAAACCCAGCGGATTTTCCCTTGTTTTTAAGGGGTTTTTTCGAAAATCGCAGGGGCTCGTTAAGAAAATAAGGGGTTTGAGTGCCTCGGCCCAGACAGAACTGCCTCGCGTTAAGGTTTTGTTAATTCTGTCTCATTCTGCCCATGTTTCCGCCTGCGTGGCACCGCAGCAAGCCGCATTCCAGCCTCAGGGCTCACCGACCATAGCAGTGTGGGAACATGGAGTGGGTTATGAGACGATTACTGGTAATTGCAGCTTCCGTATTCATCGGCATAAGCGCCGGACCCGGTTCAGCCGGGCAGCCTGCGCCTGCGCAGTCGGTGCAAGGATGGGAGGCGGTAGGACGCCTGAACATAGGCGGCAGGGCCATGTGCACAGCCAGTCTGATCGCGCCGGATCTGGTGCTGACGGCGGCCCATTGCATGTATGACATCCGCAATGGCCGGGCCGTGAACCCGCGGAGTATCAAATTTGAGGCAGGGCTGAACGGCCGCCGCGCCAAGGCGTCGCGCCAAGTGGTCAAGGCTGTTGTCCATCCGGGCTACCGGCATGGCCGGACCGGACAGTTTCAGACCGGAACAGACATTGCTGTGCTGCGCCTGGACAGCCCGATCAGTGCAAATGTGATCCGCCCGCTGGTGCTGGCCGCGGCGCCGGAGCGCGGCATGCGGGTGGATGTGATGTCTTACTCGCACCGCAATGCGACATCGCCCCGGCTGCAAAGCGCCTGCCAGGTGATTGCGGCGCGGCAAAGCTCGCTGATCACCACCTGCCGGGTCGATTTCGGGGCGTCCGGTTCACCCGTGCTGCAGAAGCGTCCGGGCAGGGCGCCGCAGCTGGTCTCGGTGATCTCTTCCAAGGCCCGGATGGGGGGCAGGGGGGTGTCGCTGGCCGCGCCGCTGGGGGATGCGCTGCAGGCGCTGATGCGGCAGGCGGGGTGACCGCAGCCGCCGCTGCGGCCCTATAGCCTGCTGCTGAATAAGAGCGGCAGGACGCGAAGCAGCCCCGTTTGGTTCCCCGGGGCTGTTTCCTTTTGCAGAACGCCGTCCTGCGGTTACTGGCTGCTGAGGCGGACCTCTTCCAACGGATAGGCCAGGCTGTCCTGGTCTTCCCAATTCATGTGGCAGCCTGCGCAGAAGCTTTGCTTGATCTTCATTTCCTTGCCATTGGGCAGAAGCGCTGCATAGAGCCAGTCGCCGGCCTCGGGCGCCCCGCCGACGGCCAGTTTTGTCATGATGAACAACGGGCCGGGAACGGCGTTGCCTTTCTTGACTTTGAAGCTTTCCTTGGCCAGAACCGACCCTGCCGGCATGGTAAAGCCGTCATCTGCAAACTTCAGATACTGTTCAGCGGCGATGCCGTTTGCAAAGGTCTGCAGGAAACGCTCGCCATGCGGGCCGGCAAGGGCCGGGCGGGTTGATGTCACGTGCCACGAGCGGAATTCAGCGCCGACCGGATCGCCGTTCCCGGCATATCCTTCGGCCATTTTGGCCTCGATGCATTCATAAATTCTGGAAACGGCCTCTGCTTCAAGTTCGGAAGGGTCGCCGTCTACAAGGCACTCCTGTGCAAGGGCGCCCACGGGTGCGAGGGCCAGAATTCCTGCGGCAATCTTCGTTGGTACATTCATGGCCTTTCTCCCTGAATTGAATAGCAGCGGGTCGTGTTGAGGTGTTCACGGTCGCATATTTCCGGGAATTGCCGGGTCACAACTCTACACGGCTGTGTGAAAGCACAGTGCGCAAAGAAAAAGCCCCGGGGCGTTGCCGGGGCTTTTGAAAACATAGGGTTGAAGCGCCTCAGGACAGGGCGCTTAGCCTTGCAGCGATTTCACCTCAACATCCCCTTCAGCCTGGGCTTTGATCGCCCGTGCGGCGGCGTTGGCGCCTGCCGCGGTGGTGAAATAGGGGATTTTGTCATAGAGCGCGACGGAACGCATTTCTTTGCTGTCTTCAACAGCTTGCGCGCCTTCGGTGGTGTTCATCAGCAGTTGAACGTCGCCGTCCTTCAGCATGTCGACCACGTGTGGACGACCCTCATAGACTTTGTTCACCAGCGCGCAGGCCACGCCCTGGGCCTCCAGCCAGGTCTGGGTGCCGCGGGTGGCGACCAGGGTAAAGCCTTGCTCCACCAGGATCTGCGCCGCTTCCAGCATCAGGCGGCCCTTGTCGGCATCCTTGATCGAGATAAAGGCGCGGCCCTGCGACGGCAGCACCATGCCGGCTCCCATCTGCGCTTTGAGGAAGGCGCGGGCAAAGGAGCGGTCCCAGCCCATGACTTCGCCGGTGGAGCGCATTTCCGGGCCAAGGATAGTATCAACGCCGGGGAAACGGG
>NZ_LUKH01000387.1:0-2615 GCF_001593695.1 Leisingera sp. F5
ATATGAATGTCCACGTCCTCCGCCTCCGGCAGCACCGCCACAGTCGCCGCCGAGGTATGGATACGCCCGCCGCTTTCGGTCGTTGGGACCCGCTGGACCCGATGCACACCGGATTCGTACTTCAGCCGGGCAAAGACGTTCTCGCCTTTGATATGCGCCACCACTTCTTTGATACCGCCCAGCTCGGTCGCCTGTTCCTCGATGATCTCGACTTTCCAGCCCTGCCCCTCGGCATAGCGCTGATACATCCGCAGAAGGTCACCCGCAAACAGCGCCGCCTCATCGCCGCCGGTGCCCGGCCGGATCTCCAGCATCGCAGGGCGGCCATCGGCGGCATCCTTGGGCAGCAGGGCCAGCTGCAGTGCCTGTTCAGCCTCCGGGATCGCCGCCTTCAGCGCGGGGATCTCTTCCTCGGCCAGATCTTTCATGTCCGGATCGCCCAGCATCAGCTCGGCCTCCTCCAGATCGCTCAGCAGTTTGCGGTAGGCGCTAATCTGCTCCGCCACCGGCCGAAGGTCTGAATACTCCTTGGCCAGCGCCGCAATATCCCCGCCCCCGGCACCATCTGCCATTGCGGCTTCAAGATACTGAAACCGCTGCAGGATCTGTTCCAGCCGCTCTTCGGGAACCATGGGCGCGCCTATTCTTGTTCATGTTTTGGCCAATTCTCCCCCATGTGATATGCTAGAGCCATGCGACATGCCAGAGTCCTTATTGCCACAATCCTTCTCACTCTGCCTGCAGCGGGGCTGGCAGACGTGACCGGTCCCGGCGGCAAAACCATCGACTGCTATTGCACTGACAAGTCCGGCAGCCGGGTTGAGCTGGGTGAGATGCGCTGCCTGCAGGTCGACGGCCGCATGTTCATGGCGCAATGCCAGATGTCCCTGAACGTGCCGATGTGGCGCGAGGTGCAAAGCAGCTGCCTGTCGGCGTCGCTGGAGCCGCTGCCCGGAACATCTGCAGCGCCATTGGAGCTGCCGCAACTCTGAGCCGTCCAGCCAACTGCTTCACTGCCTCCGCGACAAGGACGCGGATGTCCAGCAAAGGCGCCTTTGTTGAATTCACGGGGGAAGGGCCCAGCGGACTCAATCCCGCTCATCCCCTTGCCGCTTAGCCTGCGGAAGGGATGCCGGTCTCATCAATCCACAAATGGGGTGGAGCCGTCCCAGGCCGCACTGTTTCCAGCCGACACCACCGCCGGAGCCTCTGGTGCTGACGGCGCGGTCACAACGCGATTCTGCCATGTCTCAGAAGAGGCCAGCCCGTCTCCGCTGGAAACACAACTGCCTGAAAAAATCGTGTATTCCGGTGCAGATGGCAACATGGAGAAACGGAGTTCTCCAACAGGACCATTGCTGCAGATCATGCCAGAGACGTGCGTTCTGATCTCCTGCGCCGTCCAATCTGCACCAGCAACGCCGCTGAACCGGCCATTCCCATCATTGTCGAGTTGCAGTTCATTGCTGGCAGGCACTCCGCCACAGGCCGCAAGCAGTGCACAACAAGCAAGGGACTGAACAGGCTTGGAAAATTTTGTGATCATGAAATACTTTCATTTTTGGGAAACAGCGCTTTTGGTCAACCTATGCAAAAAGCATATGCCTTAGAAGATGCCACGAACCACTCTCTGCAGAAACCCAGCCGGGTCAAGGGGAGGGCGCAGCCACCGCGCGCATGCGCGGCTTGCTCTTGACGCGGCAAGACAAAACACCATAGAAATGGCCTCTTCAAGGGCAGCCTGCATCTGAAGCGCTCCTCAGCAAAACCTCAGGCTCTGCCGCCAATGGCGAAGGAGCCTGCGCCGCGCAAGCGCGGCGCTCGGCCCAACTGTGAGGGGCTTTTGCCAAAAAGCCGGCGAACAGGCGGGAGCTCCCTCTATTCCCCTGCGGACGCGGCTTGCGGCGCCCCCGCCTCCATCTCGGCCAGCCAGCCGTTGATGCGCTGCTTGTTGGCGCCCAGATCCGACCGCCCGAACCGCAGCCGGGCATAGACCTTCAGCAAGTCCCCGTCCTGAGCAGCGGTGGTATAATCCGGAAACCCCAGCACCTGGGTGCGGGTGATATAGGTCACCATTCCGTCGTCCGGGCCGCCTGCCAGCACGCTGGTGCGCGGGGCGTGGCTGGCGATGCGGTGGAACCGCTCCAGCCCGTCCGGCCCCGAGCGCACAACCCGGAACACGCCGCCGCGGAACTCCTTGTCCTCGGTGAACTCCGGCTGGGTGTTCCAGTCCAGCGGATCGCTTGGTGCCAGCCGGACAAAGCCCAGCACAGCAATGCCTGCCGCTAGTACCAGCCAGGCAAACAGCATCACCCGCCTCATTGCGGTTTCAAGGTCACCCCTTGCCTCCTCCCTCTGCGGCCCTCCCCCGGCCTGACGTTCAGGCCGGACCGCTTACTTTGTCGTCACCCCCGGCAGCACGCACAGCAGCTCATAGAGCAGATTGGCGCCCACCAAAGCCGTGTTGCCCAAGGGATCATAAGGCGGCGACACCTCCACCAGGTCGCAGCCCACGATATTGACCCCCTTCAGCGACCGGATCAGCTCCAGCGCCTGCGGCGTGGTCAGCCCGCCGATTTCCGGCGTGCCGGTGCCCGGCGCATAGGCCGGATCAA
>NZ_LUKH01000388.1:0-2614 GCF_001593695.1 Leisingera sp. F5
CCCCGACACCGTGCCACCGGGCCGTAGATGCCGTTCGGCTGTCAGCAGCCGCATCCGCAGGCCGCTTTCATCCATCGCATCAATGGCAAATTCGCCTTTCACCTGCGGAAAAATCTCATGCAGGTAATCCGTCAGACCTGCGACATCAAATGCCAGCGCCATGCTTTCCCTTTCCCCTGTCCCTGCATAGAGTTGCCCCGAGATTTGCGAGGAGGGCAAGATGACAATTCTGAAACGTCACGACACGGGCGGCATTGCCCGGCTGACGATGGACACGCCGGAAAAACTGAACGCACTGTCGGACGAGATGCTGGCCGCACTGCAGGCGCAGATCGACGCCCTGCGTGAAGACAGCAGTATCAAGGTGGTGATCCTGTCCGGCACCGGCAAAGGGTTCTGTGCGGGCCATGACATCAAGCAGATGACCGCAGGCCGCACAGGCGACGATGGCGGCAAAGGTTATTTCCAGGATCTGTTTGCCCGCTGCACCAGCGTGATGACCGGATTGCAGTCCCTGCCCCAGGTCGTGATTGCCCAGGTGCATGGCATCGCCACGGCGGCGGGCTGCCAGCTGGTGGCCTCCTGCGATCTGGCGGTGGCCGCGGAAGACACCAAATTCGGCGTCAACGGGGTGAACATCGGGTTGTTCTGCTCCACCCCGATGGTGGCGCTGTCGCGCAACATCCCCCGTAAACAGGCGTTTGAGCTGCTGACCACGGGTGAATTCATCAACGCCGCCCGTGCGGTGGATCTGGGCCTGGCCAACCGCTCCGTGCCGCAGGAGAAGCTGGAGGCGGAAACCACCCGGCTGGCGGAAACCATCGCCTCCAAGCTCGGCGCTGCTGTGAAGGTCGGCAAACAGGCGTTTTACGAGCAGCTTCAAATGCCGCTGGATCAGGCCTATGACTATACCAGCGGCGTGATTGTCGAGAATCTGATGTACCGCGACACCATCGAAGGCATGGCCGCCTTTATCGAAAAACGCGCGCCCGACTGGCAGGAAAGCTGATCCCGCCGGATAAATTTACGGGAATTCCGGCCTGACCTCCGGAATTCTCCGAAAATTTTAGGCTTTGTTTACCAATCGGAACATATTGTTTCCTTAAGACGCCAGCCAAACGCCTTTCAATTCGGGCGGAAAGATGGCAAAGATTGGGCACGGTCGCTGATTAATCACTGACCGGCACAATTTGGGCTGCTGCTGCGGAAGGGTCCCTCCAACCGGTTCTCTCTCACCGGTGTACCATTCCCGCAGCGGCGGCCCCAAATTTTCCTCTCTCCCGGACAGATCACACGTAATTGGCAAGCCCCGTGCGAATTGTGGCAGCTCTGCGACCCGTATAGAACTGCCAAGCCTGTTGCGCAGACCCTCCCCCTGTCCTATGTGGCGGGCATGACAGATCATTCGGCAAAGACATTGCATATCGTGGGCGGCGGCATGGCCGGGTCCGAGGCCGCCTGGCAGGCGGCGAACATGGGCGTATCGGTGGTGATCCACGAAATGCGCCCCAAGGTGGAAACCTTTGCCCACCAGACCGGCAACCTGGGCGAGATGGTCTGCTCCAACTCCTTCCGTTCGGATGATGACGAGCAGAACGCCGTGGGCCTGCTGCATTGGGAAATGCGCGCCGCAGGCGGGCTGATCATGACCACCGCCGATGAACACCGCCTGCCCGCCGGCGGCGCCCTGGCGGTGGACCGCGATCCCTTTGCCGAAAGCGTGACAGCCAAGCTGAAGGCGCACCCGAATGTCAGCGTTTCTTATGAGGAAATCACTGAACTGCCGACCGACGGCCACTGGATCTTTGCCACCGGCCCGCTGACCTCGCCGGAACTGGGCAAGGCCATTCAGGCCGAAACCGGGGCTGAGGCGCTGGCCTTCTTCGATGCCATAGCGCCGATTGTCTACGCCGAGTCGATCGACATGTCGAAGGCCTGGATGCAATCGCGCTATGACAAAGGCGAGACCGAGGAGGAGCGCACTGCCTACCTCAACTGCCCGATGGACAAGGACCAGTACGAGGCTTTCATCGACGCATTATTGTCAGCTGACAAAACCGAGTTTCACGAGGGTGAGACCGCCGGATATTTCGACGGCTGCCTGCCGATCGAAGTGATGGCAGATCGCGGCCGTGAGACGCTGCGCTTCGGCCCGATGAAGCCGGTGGGCCTGACCAATCCGCATCAGCCGGACGTCAAGGCCTATGCGGTGGTGCAACTGCGCCGCGACAACGCGCTGGGAACACTGTTCAACATCGTCGGCTTCCAGACCAAGATGAAATACGGCGCCCAGGCGCAGGTCTTTAAGATGATCCCGGGGCTGGAGAACGCCAGCTTCGCCCGCCTTGGCGGCATCCACCGCAACACGTTTTTGAACTCGCCCACCCTGCTGGATGCGCAGATGCGGCTGAAGACGAAACCCAACATCCGCTTTGCCGGCCAGATCACCGGGGTCGAGGGCTATGTGGAAAGCGCAGCGATGGGCCTGCTGGCAGGCCGGCTGGCTGCTGCGGAAATCCTTGCTCAGGACCTGCCAGAAGTTTCCCAGGA
Source organism: Leisingera sp. F5 (assembly GCF_001593695.1). Classification (NCBI taxonomy): domain Bacteria; kingdom Pseudomonadati; phylum Pseudomonadota; class Alphaproteobacteria; order Rhodobacterales; family Roseobacteraceae; genus Leisingera; species Leisingera sp. F5. Next base: position 2,551 of record NZ_LUKH01000388.1, read on the forward strand.
CAGTGCTATGGGCGCGCTGATCCATCACATCACCGGCGGCGCCGAGGCCAAGACCTTTCAGCCG
>NZ_LUKH01000389.1:0-2614 GCF_001593695.1 Leisingera sp. F5
CCGCCCCATTGCGCTAACCAGAAAGGCCGTGCTGATCCCAAAGCCGAATAACCCGGTGACTGCATCAAAGGCGGCAAAAATCCGCAACGCCGGCCCTAGCACAACGTCGCCGTAGCCAAGCGTGGTATAGGTCGCCAGAGAGAAATAGACTGATGTGTTCCAGTCGCCGATCGCACCGACCAGGACAAAAGCAGCGGACCAGATCCAGACCTGAGCCGTATGACTGCCCAGAATTATGAAAATCGCAACCACCAGCATGAGCCCGATCTGCCAGGGCCTGAAGGGTTTGGCAAAGCCCGCCGACATCCTGTTCAGCACGGCGGAACACAAAACCAAAACGGAGATTTCGAGGATCAGGCAGACACTCAGATAGACTGAGCCCCACAGCAACTGGTTCCATAGCGTCATCTTTGCTCTCCCGTTGGTGTGGGGCTGTGTTGGGGCTTTTCAGCAGCTTAGAAAGGTACTCCGCAACGCTTAACCATAAGAAAGCCGGATGGGCCAGCCTTTGTGCCGCACTGGACTTCTTCCTGGCGGAGGTATTGAGTGCCGTTGCAGGCATTGAAGACCAAAGCGCAGGAGGGTGCCGCAGGATGGTTTTGAAGATCCGCAATGTTATCAAAACCTATCCGGGACAAACGCCGGAAAACGCTGTCTTGCGCGGGGTGTCTTTGGATTTGGCGGCTGGCAGCAGCCTGGCGCTGACGGGTGACAGCGGCTCAGGTAAAAGCACATTGCTGCACTTAGCCGGGGCATTGGATCGTTTTGACAGCGGCGAAATTGAAGTTGCCGGCACCCCGCTGTCAAACCTCAGAGACCGGCAGCGCGCGGCGTTGCGAAGAAATGATGTTTCTCTTGTTTTCCAGCAGTTTAATTTAATACCCTCACTAAGTATTTGGCAGAATATCGCGTTGCATGCGCGGTTGGGAAACCGGTGGGACCCTGATTGGGGGCAAGTGCTGGCGGACCGTCTTGGCCTGGCCGGTTTACTCGATCGCTATCCAGAGCAGCTCTCAGGCGGGCAGCAACAGCGGGTTGCCATTGGCCGTGCCCTGGCCTTGCGTCCCAAATTGCTGCTGGCGGATGAGCCGACCGGGAACCTGGATGAGACCGCCAGCGCGGCGGTGATGGACCTGATGCTGGAACTGGTCCGGGAGAGCGGCGCGGCCCTGTTTCTGGTCACCCATTCCGCAGCCATTGCCAGGATGCTGGACCAGCGCCTGCATTTGCAGCTTGGCCAGGCCGCATGATCCGCTCCGCGCTGAGTGCCATCCTGTCGCACTGGCGCCGGCATCCCCTGCAACTGGCAACGCTGATGGCCGGGCTGGCCCTGGCAACGGGGCTTTGGTCTGCAGTTCAGGCAATCAACGGCGAAGCCCGCGCCAGTTACGCACGCGCCGCCGAGCAGCTAGGTACAACAGCTGCGGACCGGCTGGCGCCGGAAGACGGCGCGATCCCGCTGCAGCAATATGCCAGCTTGCGCCGGTCTGGATGGCAGCTGACGCCTGTTCTGGAAGGAACTGTCAGGTTCAAGCGGCAAAGCTTTGATATCATGGGCATTGATCTGCTAAGCCATCCGCTGGTTCCGGCCCTGGCCGAGGCGGCAGAGCAGGACAGCGCACCTGCATTGGATGCGCTTTTGCCGCCGGGCCGGTTTTTTGCTCACCCGGAAACCGCGCTTGTGCTTGCAGCCGCGCAAAGTGAACACCCGGTCACCCAAACAGACAGGTTGCCGCCGGGTGTGCTGATCGCCGACATCAGTTTGGCCAGCCGGCTGCTGCGCCAGCCGGACAGTCTCAGCTATCTGATCATTCTGCCGGATCAATTGTCCGGCCTGACACCCCTGCAGCAACTTGCCCCGGGCCTGACCCGCATTCCAGCCCGGAATGCAGCAGCAGATACGGCGCGGCTTACCGACAGTTTCCATCTCAACCTGACAGCCTTTGGTTTGTTGTCCTTTGCTGTTGGGCTGTTCATTGTTCAAGGGACCATCGGCCTCAGCCTGGAGCAGCGCCGCAGCATGATCCGGACCTTGCGCGGGCTGGGCGTTCCGATGCGGGTACTGGTTGCCCTGTTTGCAGCCGAGCTTGCGGTTGTTGCGCTGATTTCCGGGATTGCGGGGCTGGCCGGAGGCTATCTGGTGGCTGCAGCACTGCTGCCGGATGTTCAGGCCACGCTGTCCGGGCTCTACGGCGCCTCGGTGGACGGCGCCCTCAGCTTGCGTCTTGAATGGGTTTTGTCCGGGCTGGCAATGGCCTGCGGCGGCACGTTCCTGGCCGGGGCGCAGGCGCTTTATGCCTTATGGCGGATGCCCCTGCTGGCCGCACCCGCAACCCAGGCCCGCGGGCAGCAAGCAAGCAAGTCGCACCTGGCGGCGGCGATTGCAGGTGCTGTCTGTTTGCTTGCAGGACTTGCGGTTATCTCTATCTTTCAAGGGCTTATTGCAGGGTTTATCTTTCTGTCCGGGCTTATGCTGGGGGCTGCGCTGATACTGCCGCTTCTGATCTCCGCTGGCCTGCGGATCGGGGCGCGGCTGTGCACACGTCCATTTGCCGAATGGCTGTGAGCTGACACCCGGGCGCAATTGCCGGGGATGTCACTTGCCCTGATGGCG
>NZ_LUKH01000390.1:0-2613 GCF_001593695.1 Leisingera sp. F5
GACCTCGCCCGGCTTGTAGTCGAAGACATACTCGTGGGTCATGGAGGCATAGACCATGTAGCCGCCGGTGGTGTGCAGCACGCCCTTCGGCTTGCCGGTGGAACCGGAGGTATAGAGAATAAAGAGTGGGTCTTCGGCTGATAACTCTTCAGGTTCACAGACCTTAGACTGGCTCTCACAAAGACTTTGGAAGCAATGATCACGGCCATCAACCCAAGACGTTTCTGTGAACGTATGCTTTAACATAAGCAGGTTTTTAACCGATTTTTTGGTGCTGCGCTGCAGCGCTTCGTCAGCATAGTCCTTTAGAGGAATGCTTCTTCCACCGCGTTTGCCTCCATCGGAAGTGATCAGCAGTTTGGATTCGCCATCGTCAAGGCGACCAGCCAGTGCCTCCGGTGAAAAACCAGCGAAAACAACCGAGTGCACGGCGCCTATTCGGGCGCAGGCCAGCATGGCATAGGCGGCTTCGGGGATCATCGGGAGGTAGATGATGACCCGGTCGCCTTTGCGCACGCCCATGGTTTCCAGAATGTTGGCCATGCGGCAGACGCGGTTCTGCAGCTGTTTATAGGTGATGTGCTGGGCGGCCTCATTCGGATCATCGGGTTCAAAGATGATCGCGGTCTGATCGCCACGGGTTTCCAGGTGACGGTCAATACAGTTGGCGGCAACGTTCAGCGTGCCATCGGCGTACCAGTTGATCGACACGTCGCCAAAGCTGTAGTTGACGTCTTTGACCTGCGTAAACGGTTTGATCCAATCGATGCGCTTGCCCTGTTCACCCCAAAAGGCGTCCGGGTCGGCAATCGATGCGGCATACATGTCGTCATATTTGGCCGCGTCCACATGGGCACGTGCAATCACGTCTGCCGATGGTGGGAATACCGGGTTTGTTGTTCGCGTTTCGCTTGTCATAATAGGTTCCTCCCTAATGACCGTCTGCATATTCGGTCGCATAATTCCGATGTGGCAAAAACCCAATCAATTCCACCCTCAAATTGGATTGCTGCCGTTGGTGGCGATCATATACGGAGTTGAAAATAAGTGAATAACTTCCCGTAATTTAACGATTTGCTTGTAAATGTTTTTCATAATTGGGCGGAAATCTGTAAATTTCTTGATTGATGACTGAAAATTTCCTGTTTTGGCAACGCGTTGGATGTCAATGGTTGGTGGTGCAACCGTTTTGATCACGGTGTGCGATGGTATGCAGAGGTGAGCGACGTGCCACTCAACCGGTGTGACATATTGTGTCGCTTGCATGGGTGAACGCGCATTTTTCCTGCGTGTGCCTGTTTTCGAGGCGCGAAGGGCGAGTCAGTAGGCATACGGCGAATGTCTAATTTTTGGGCTGCCGTAGCGTCGCTTTTGTCTGCTCTGGCCGCGGGGCTTGGCAGGGGGGGGCATTGGCGCTAGCTTTGGTGCAAGCGGCGTAAAACAGGCCGCAGCAAATGGGAGTTTTTCATGAACAAGATGTTGACCGGGGCTGTTATGGCCGCCGCATCCGTTGCCGTCGCAGGCGAAGTTGCCGCAACCGAATGGAATGTATCCGTCTGGGGTAAACGCCGTGCCTTTACCGAACACGTCGAAAAGCTGGCCGAATTGGTCAGCGAAAAGACCGGCGGTGAATTCACCATGAACATCAGCTATGGCGGTCTGTCCAAGAACAAGGAAAACCTGGACGGGATTTCCATTGGGGCCTTTGAGATGGCCCAGTTCTGTGCCGGCTATCACCGCGACAAGAACCCGACCATCACCGTGCTGGAACTGCCGTTCCTGGGTGTGAACACTCTGGCAGAAGAAGTGGCCGTGTCCCACGCGGTCTATGCCCACCCGGCGGTGCAAAAGGATCTGGCGCGCTGGAACGCCAAACTGTTGATGACCAGCCCGATGCCGCAATACAACATTGTCGGCACCGGCGAGCCGCGTGACGAGCTGGCCGAATTCAAGGACATGCGGGTGCGCGCCACCGGTGGCATCGGCAAGGCGTTTTCGGCGGTGGGCGCGGTGCCCACATCGGTGACCGCAACCGAGGCCTATAACGCGATGGAATCCGGTGTTGTGGACACCGTCGCCTTTGCCCAGCACGCGCATCTGGCCTTCGGCACCATCAACCGCGCCGACTGGTGGACCGCCAACCTCAACCCCGGCACTGTGAACTGCCCGGTGGTGGTCAACACCGATGCCTATGATGCCCTCAGCGACGCCGAGCGTGAGGCGCTGGACAGTTCAGTTGAGGAGGCGATCGGTCATTACCTGAGCAATTACGGCGCGCTGCTGGAGAAATGGGACGGGGTGCTGGCCGAGAAGGGCGTGGAGAAGGTCACTATCTCTGACGACCAGCTGGCCGAGTTCCGCAAAGTGGCCGCCGATCCGATCCGCGCCCAGTGGATCGAGGACATGACCGCCCAGGGCCTGCCGGCACAAGAGCTGTATGATCTGGTGCAGAAGACCCTCAGCGATCACCGCTCAGGCAGCTGAGCCTGACGCAACACAAAGGGGGGCGGGCTGATCAGGTCCGGCCCCTTTTGCCTTTGATGACTACTAAAAGACGGGGGCGGGCATGGCAGGCAGCGCAGCAGTGCTGGAGGACGGCAGCCTGATCAGCAG
>NZ_LUKH01000391.1:0-2609 GCF_001593695.1 Leisingera sp. F5
GGCATGTTCGGCAAGGGCGGCATGCCGGACATGGGCGGCATGGATCCCTCGCAAATGAACCCCAAGGCGCTGGAAGCCGCGGCCAAGGCAATGGGCGGCAAGGGCGGCATGCCCGGCGGCCTGCCCGGTCTTGGCGGCGGCATGGGCCTGCCTGCAGGCCTCAGCGGCTTCGGCAAGAAGAAGTAATCTATGCAGCTCCCCGTCATCCCTCAGCTAGAAACCGAACGCCTGGTCCTGCGCGGACCGGAGGCGGCCGATTTCGGTCCGGTGGCAGCGTTCTTCGCCGATGAAGCACACTCCTGGGGGTTTGGCGGCCCGCTGGACCGCAACGAAGCCTGGCGCTGGTTCACCATGTCAGTGGGCCACTGGGCGATGCGCGGTTTCGGCTTCTGGACCATCACCTGCAAGGAAACCGGCGAGGCGCTTGGCATCACCGGCATCTGGCAGCCCGAAGGCTGGCCGGAACCGGAACTGGGCTGGGTGGCGTTCCCGGCCGGCGAAGGCCGCGGCATCATGGCAGAGGCCGCACTGGCCGCCCGCTCCCACGCCTATGAGGTGATGGGCCTGCCGGCACTCAGTTCCAACATCTTCCCGGGCAACACCCGTTCGGTGGCGCTGGCCGAACGGCTGGGCGCGGTGTTCGAGGCGGAATTCGACAACCCCAAACACGGGCGCGAGCTGGTCTACCGCCACCCTGCCCCTGCCTCTCCTTGCGACGACGGGATGGAGGCCTACGCATGAGCTTCCCTCAAATTGGCCTGAAAACGGCGAGGCCGGCCGCCGCTGCCGCGCCCCGTTTAACTGAAAATTACGCAGTCTCCCCGATACTCCATCATTGGATGGGTGAATTTCATGCCGGGCGGTCCGCCGCCCGGACAAAGGGGTATAAAATGACTGACGTACAAACGCCGTACCCGCGGCTTGTTTCAAAACGGCTGATGCTGATTTCTCCGGCAGATCCGGAATTCAATGCCAACGCGGCCTTCCTGGATCCTGGCGCGCCGCGCTTTATCGATGCGGCGGCGGATACTGACTCGCTCTGGTGGTCGATTGCCACCATCATCGGCCATTGGCACCTGCACGGCTACGGCCTGTTTGCGGTGGTGGAGCGCAGCTCCGGGCTGACTGTGGGCCTCGTCGGCCCCTGGTTCCCCAAGGGCTGGCCGGAGCCGGAACTGTCCTGGCATCTGATGGAACCGGGCCGCGGCAAGGGCTACGCCAGCGAAGCGGCGCAATGTGTGCTCGACTGGCTGTTCGCCGAGGCCGGCTGGGACTCGATCGTCTCTTATGTGCCCGAGGAAAACGACGCCTCCATCGCGCTGGCCCGCCGTGTCGGTGCGCGGCCGGAAAAGCCGGTCTCCTTTCGCCTGCAGCCCGCGCCCAACATCCGCGCCTGGCGCCACATGCCGCCGCCGCGCGTGAGCGGCCCGCAGGCCGCACGGGGCCTGCTGCACTGATGCGCCGTCACTGGGTCATATCCCGGCCATGCCGCGCCCTTCCGCCGGAAGGAGCGCGCTGATGCCGTTCGATATCCCGGTGATTGAAACCCGCCGTCTGGTGCTGCGCGGCCCCGAACCGCAGGATTACCCCGATTTTAAGGCCACCTTCAGCTCCTACCGCGCGCGCTTCATGGGCGGGCCGCTGAACACCTACGAGGCCTGGATGCTCTATGCCGCCGAGATCGGCCACTGGCAGGTGCGCGGTTTCGGCATGTGGATGATTCACGACAAGGCCACCGATGAGACCTACGGCATGGCCGGCGGATGGCAGCCCGCAGGCTGGCCCGAGCGCGAGATCGCCTGGATCATCTGGCCCGGTGCCGCCGGCAAAGGCTATGCGCTGGAGGCAGCACAAGCCGCACGCGGACATTTTTATTCAAACCTGGGCTGGGAAACCGCAGTCAGCTATATCGACCCCAAGAATCTCGACTCGATCCGGCTTGCGGAACGGCTCGGCGCTGCCAAGGACCACAGCGCCGCCACCATCGACGGAAATGATGCGGTCTACCGCCACCCCGCGCCGGACGCCCTGAAGGATAGCCAGATTGCACATGGCATCGACATGGAAATCGCCCACTACGCCGATCCGCTCTTCAAACCGGAGGGCTGGGCCATTGACTGATCTGCACCTGGAAATCCTGACGCCGCGCCGCTGCGGCACACAAGGCGCACACCCTGGGTGCGCGCCTGCTGCCGTCCCGGCCGGCCCCGAGTTTGCTGCAATGCGGAGAACCCGATGACAACAGACACCCAAGATCCCGTGGCCCGCGCAGCCCAACTGCTGAAGGGCCACCGCGAAAGCATCGACCGTCTGGATGCGATCCTCGTCTATACTCTGGGCGAGCGGTTCAAGCACACCCAGGCGGTGGGCCGGCTCAAGGCTGAACACGACCTTCCCCCGTCCGATCCGGCCCGCGAAGCGGCACAGATCGCACGGCTCGAAGACTTGGCGGAACAGGCCGACCTGGACCCTGAATTTGCCAAGGCTTTCCTGAACTTCATCATCGGGGAAGTCATCCGCCACCACAAGAAACACCAAAAATAACAACAGACAACAGGAACAACCGGGGCAAACCCCGGACAACGCCATCAAAGGAGATGTACCCATGG
>NZ_LUKH01000392.1:0-2604 GCF_001593695.1 Leisingera sp. F5
GGGTTACAGTCGCCTGACCCTGCGCGACACCCGGTCGCGCTGGGGGTCCTGCACCGCCGATGGCGGGCTGATGTATTCCTGGCGGCTGATCCTGGCGCCGCCCGCAGTGCTGCGTTATGTCGCCGCCCACGAGGTGGCGCATCTGCAGGAAATGAACCATTCGGCAGCATTCTGGGCGGTGGTGGAACGCCTCTATGGCCAATACGAGCCGCCGCGCAGCTGGCTGCGCGAAAACGGCGCCGGCCTGCACCGTTACCGGTTCGGCGAATAGCCGCAAGGCTTTGACCCTGCCGATGCGCGGGCTAACCTCTTGGCAGGTACCTGTTTCCAGTTTCCCCGGTTCTTGAGGCTTGCCCGTGTCAGACAAACCGCAACGACGCCTTGCTGCCATTTTCGTGCTGGATGTCTCTGGCTTCAGCCGGTTGATGGCCGAAGATGAGGCCCGCACGTTGAACCAGGTTCTGGCGCAGCAGCAAAGCCTGATTGCTCCGGCGATCCGCAGCCACGGGGGCCGGATCATCAAGCTGATGGGCGACGGGGTGCTGGCGATTTTTCCCAGCGTGATCTCGGCAGTGGAGGCGGCAGCCGGGATCCAGGCCGCCGCCGCCCGCAACCGGCATCTGCAGCTTCGGATCGGTATCACTCTGGGTGAAGTGCTGATTGCCCAGGGCGATATCTATGGCGACGATGTCAATATCGCCGCCCGGCTGGAGGCTTTGGCACCGCTTGGCGGGGTGGCCCTGTCGGCTGAAGCATATGGCCAGGTGCGGGGCCGCATTCCTTATGCGTTCGAGGACCTGGGCCTTCATGAGGTCAAGAACATTCCCGAGCCTGTGCAGGTATATGTGCTCGGCGACGAGCTGACCTCGCTGCCCGGTCTGCACCCGGTCGCTGCACCAGAGAAAGCGGTCCAGGCAGCTTCGCCGCCGCGCCGGCGGGCAGGGCGGCCTGTATGGCTGGCGCTGGCTGCGTTTACGATCCTGGCTGCGGCGGGCGGCGGCTGGTGGGCGGCGGGTATGCCGGGTCTGCATGGGGCGGGCCAGGCCGCCAGCGGGGCGGAGCAGGCGCGGCCTCTGGTTGCCGTGCTGCCTTTCACGGCGGCATCGGCATCTCCTGAACTGGCCCAGGCGCTCACCGGCGAGGTGATCCGCGCTCTTGCCGCGGTTCCCGGCCTGGCCGTGGTGGCCCCGGCCAGCAGCCGGGCGGCGGCCGGACTGCCGCAGAACCAGGCGGCGAAACTGCTGGGAACAGAGTTTCTGGTCAGCGGCCACATGCCTGCCGCTCCATTGCAGGGGATCCGGCTGGATATCCGCAGCCCGTCCGGACAGGCAGCCCTGCCGCCCCGCCCGCAATCCAGCCTGTCCGGGCTGGCACCTGCGGTGGCGGCAGACATTCTCGGCGCCTTCAGTCTGCCAGTGGGCAGGGTTGCGGCGGCGCCGGTTTCGGATCAGGCGCTGATACAGCTGCTAGCGGCACGCAGCGAATTGGCGGCTGGACGGCAGCAAGAGGCCAGGCAAACCGTGCATCAGACCCTGCAACTCGCCCCTGGGCTGGCAGAGGCACTTGTGCTGCAGGCAGAGCTTGACCTGGATATTCTGACCGGCCCGCTGGCCGGCCTGCCGCAGCGCGCGGCATCGGCTGCGCGGCTGCTCGAGGGGCTGCCCGAAACACCGGGCACTCTGCGTATCCGCGCTCTTGCAGCGCAGTTCAGCGGCGCGCCGGACACCGCCTTGACCCATGCGCAGGCGCTGGAACGCTCTTTCCCGAACGATGCAGATGGCCATCTGCTGCGGGCCTGGCTCTTGCAGGTGGAGGGGCAGGGTGCCGCCGCCGAGGCCGCCTATGCCACTGCTTTGCGGCTCAACCCGGTGCCGTCTGCGCTTTATCACAGCCTGCGCGCGTCGATGCTGTTTGATGCGGGGCAAGAGGCGGCTGCCGTTGACACTGCCAGTGCGGCGCTGGCGCTGGACCCCCAGGCGCAGCTGGCCCAGGCGGTGCGCTGCGCGGGATTGGCCACGCTTGGCCGCTTTGAAGAGGCTGGCAGCGCCTGCGCGCAGCTGCAGGCCGCAGGGCTGACACTGGATCAGGCAGCGGGCGCCTTTCCCTATGGTGCCGGGGCCGGGCCCGGCAGTGCGCTGCAACGGCTGCGCACCGGGTTCAGCCTGGCAGGGCTGCCTGGCCGCCCCTGACGTGCTGCCCCGGACCTAGGGGCCGTGATCCGCGCCTGTTTCCGCTGGCCGTGATCACACGCGCGGATCTGTCCGCTTGACCGCGGCGCAATTTGTGATCACTTGAGGGAATGAACCTGACTGCCCGCTCTCCCCAGGACGCTGCCGCCCCAGCCCACGATCGCGTCTACCGCGCTTTGCGCACCCGTATCATGCATGGTGAAATCACCCCCGGTGCCGCGCTGACGCTGCGCGGTATCGGCCGCGAGTTTGGCGTCTCGATGACGCCTGCGCGCGAGGCTGTTCGGCGGCTGGCCGCCGAGGGCGCGCTGTTCCTGTCCTCTTCGGGGCGGGTATCAACGCCAGAACTGACAAATGAACGGATTGAGGAGCTGGCGGCCCTGCGTGCGCTGCTGGAGGTGGAGCTGTCCAGCCG
>NZ_LUKH01000393.1:0-2596 GCF_001593695.1 Leisingera sp. F5
TCTGCCAGCAAACGGTCGAACTCAGGATTGTTGAACCCGGTTTCGTTCCAGTTTTCTCCGGACCGGTAGGTCAGGGCCAGAATTTGCACGCCGAGCGGGCGCATGTTCCAATTGGTCGAGCTGAAGGGAAATTTCGCCCAGTCATTCCAGAAAGATGCTCCAGGAACTACTGTTCGCTTCACCTTGATCCCGGCCCCCCGCAACTGCGCAGCCATGGCGTCGGTTGTGTTACGGCGCCAGTCATCGTCGATCGAAATCAGCTCGTGCTCAAAGTCTTCCATGCCGACTTCCTTGAGAAGCTCTATGGCCCCGGCAGGATCGTGAGGTATCCGGTCCACTTCCGCATACTCGGGATGAATCGGACAGACATGATGGTTCTGCGCCGGTATTCCCAACCCGTTGACCCCCAACTCGAGCAAGACTGAGTTGTCGACCGCCATTGACAGGGCGCGACGGACACGTGCGTCTGCATAGGGTTTTTTGCCATTCACTGTGGCGTCCTGATTGGGGCGGATAACAATGGTCGCGGCCGTCACGGCTTCGTTTTGCTGCAGGCCCAGCCCGGTCAGCACCGCAACAAAATCACCGCTGGATTCGTAGTTGGCGTCGATTTCTTCCGCTTCATAGGAAGACAGGATGGTGGTCGGGTCGGTTCCCACGTCCAGGTATTCGATCCTGTCCAAATAGGCCCCCTGGCCCTCGTTCCACCACGTGTGGCCGTCTTTGCGGACCAGCACGGCTTTAACGCCGACTTCATGGCTTTCCAGGGTGTAGGGACCTGTCCCCAGTGGCGCCTTGAAAGGATCTGCACTGCCGGCGTCTGGATGCACGATGGCTGCGGGATAGTCCGCCATGCCGGCGATCAGTGTAATATCCGGGTTCGGCAGGTTCAGCCGTACGGTCGAGGCGTCAACCACTTCGATGGTTCCCTCAGCCGCCTTTGAGGTATCGGGATCAATCAATGTCCCGAACCGGCCCGCCATGGAATTGCCTTCGGCCCCCTTATCGCACCACCGTTCAATATTGTATGCGACATGCTCCGCGGTAAGTGGATCGCCGTTGTGCCAGGTCACCCCGGGGCGCACATTCAGAATGTAGGTCTTTGCATCTTCGCTGATTTCCCAGCTTTCCAGAAGCATCGGCTCAAAGGTGAACTGATGAGTGTAGCGTACCAGATACTCAAGCCAGCCCCGGCTGATATTGGCTTGCGGGCTGTCATCGTAAGACCGCGGGTCCTTGCCTTCCCGGACAACCATCCCGATCCGCAGCGTTCCGCCGGTCTTTGGTGTTTCTGACGCGAACGCCGGCGCATTCATGCCCAGCATGGCGTAGGCTGTTGCGGTAGTGGCCCCGAACGTTGTCGCCATGGCAAGAAATTCACGTCGGCTGACTTCGTCATTTCGACGCTTCGCATTGTGAGCAGAGTCTTCGACGGTTGTGGGCAGTATGTCACAGCCGGACTTGTAAAGTTTCATGATTTCCTCCCGGGTTGGCGGGAGGCAAACGCCGTGATCAGAGCTGGAAGGGCTGCTGGAATCATGAACGCTTACTTCCCATTGTCGTTGGCACGCCTGGGGTGAAACAAAAGTCCAAGCCAAGTTATGCCTTATTTGTATTGGCAATTTGTATCGGCAGGCCCGCGCTCGAAGAACTGAAAAGTTTTTTGGATCATGTACAATCAGTAACCGGTTCCGGATTGGAGCTGAACTTTTGCACAGGTGATCTCGTTCCAAAGTTGGCGAATATGAGCACCGGTACGACTGCTACCGAGAACCTGTGGGAGGTGTCATCCTTCCTGTGAATGTCCGTTTTGCGCCTTTCACACCTATTCAAGTGTACTGCAGCATTGTTCGACTTTGGGTTCACTGCTGCCCAATGCGTCTGCGGTATTTCCCAAAGTGACAACGGCCATTCGAACCACCAGTAGACTGAGGCGTCAGCGCTGTGCTGATGTCTGGGTTTGGCGGGAGGATTGGAGGGCGCACTATGCCAAGAGTCCAACTTCCCGCTGTCACCCCGAAACGAAGAGCCTGGAACAAGGGCCGGATCATCGGCCAGAAACGACCACTGTTGCCGAAACAGGTCTGGGCGATCCGCGCGCGGCTGGAACTGGCGGGCAACCTGCGCGATCTTGCGCTGTTCAACGTGGCAATTGATAGCAAGCTTCGCGGATGCGATTTGGTGAAACTGGCCGTCACTGACTTGGTGAGGGATGATCGCCTTCGCGAAAGGGTGTCTGTGATCCAGAGCAAAACCAAGCGGCCCGTTCAGTTCGAACTCTCTGAAAACACGCGGGACACCATTGCCGCGTGGATCAAGTCGCCGGAAATGATCGGCTGCCGTCTCATGTTCCCCAGCCGGTTTCATGACCCCCCACATATCTCAACTCGCCAATATGGCCGGCTTGTGCGCGATTGGGTGACGGCAATTGGGCTGGAACCCAGCGGATACGGCACCCATTCACTGCGCCGAACCAAGGCAGCGGAGATATACCGCAAAACCGGGAACTTGCGTGTGTGCAACTGCTTCTTGGCCATACAAAAGTCGACAGCACTGTCAGATATCTTGGTGTCGAACTTGAAGATGCGCTGAGCAT
>NZ_LUKH01000394.1:0-2591 GCF_001593695.1 Leisingera sp. F5
CGGCGCCCATAATTCAGGAATCCAACTGGCGGCTAAGAATCGTTGCAAACTCATCGGCAAAGGCCTCATAGCCGCCGATGATACGGTCGCTGTCCGCGCTCAGCTTGTTGTAGAAAACCACGGCCGGGATCGCCGCCAGCAGGCCCAGACCGGTCGCCATCAGCGCCTCGGCAATGCCCGGCGCCACTACGGCCAGGTTGGTGTTCTGCTGCTCTGCAATCTCGATAAAGGCGGTCATAATGCCCCAGACGGTGCCGAACAGCCCCACAAAGGGCGCAGTAGAGCCGACGGTGGCCAGGATCGACAAGCCGCTTTGCAGCCCCTCGGTCTCTTTGGCGATGGCCACATCCATCGACCGGTCGATGCGCGCCTGCGCGCCGGGGATCAGCCCGCCGTCGCTGCGGTGGCTGCGCCGCCATTCCGTCATGCCTGCGGAAAAGATCCGGGCCGCCTGCCCAGGGGGTTCTGCGCCGATCTGATCAAACAGCGCATCCAGCGGATTGCCCGACCAGAAGGCGCGGTCAAAGGCATCGGCTTCCCTGCGGGCAAGACGGTAGTTGATCATCTTCTGAACGATGATGCCCCAAGACCAGATCGAGGCCCCGACCAGCATCAGCATCACCAGTTTCACGGTTACGGTGGCCCGCGCGAAAAGGCCCCACATGGAGAAATCAATCTCCTGCGCCAGCGCCAGAGTTTCTGCTTCCATTCGCCTGCTCTACGATTTCCCGGCCGTTTCTCCGGCCTTATTTGGCCAAAGGCTAGCCCAGTTCAATGTCAAAGGCCATTAAAACAGCCGCCACGGCGCCAAATGTTACCGCAATGCGCGAATCTCTGCCGGAAGCCGCGCAGGCTTGCCGCCTGTGGTGATGCAGACAATGGTGACCTGGGCCCGGAACAACGGCTGGCCGCCGCGGGTCACCTCCTGGATCAGGGTCATCCGGGCCGGAGTCACATTGTGCATTGAGGTCGTGACCAGCAGTTCCTCGTCGAACTTGGCGGGCGCCAGATAATCCGCTTCGATCCGGCGCACCACATAGATCAGCCCGGCCTCGCGCATGGCGTTCTGATCAACGCCTATTCCACGCACCCAGTCGCTGCGCGCACGTTCGATGAAGCGCAGGTAATTGGCGTGATAGACGATCCCGCCCATGTCGGTGTCCTCGTAATAGACCCGGACAGGGAAATGATGGTTCATTACCTGCGCTCCTGCTTTTGCTCGCGCACCCTATGGGCGGTGCCCAACCGCTGCAAGCGGTTCACCCTTGCAGCCTGTACTCCGCCAGCACGTCATAGCGCGCGCCTTCCGGCGCCAAAGTGGACTGGAACAGCGCAAAACTGTCCGCCTCCCACCCCAGCCCGAAACCCGCTGCCGCGGCCAGGAAACGGGCAATCTTTTCCACCTGCCCCGCCTCCAAATGCCTGGGAAAGCGTGCCAGCGTCACATGCGGGCGGAATCGCTCGCGGGACAACTCGATCCCGGCAGTCCGGCAGGCGCTGCGGACACGGTCGCGCAAATGGCCCAGCTCCGGTGTCTTCTGCACCTCCGCCGCCAACACTCGCGGCAGCTTGCCGCCAAGAGTATCAAGCCCGCGAAAGGATAACTGCAACGGAGGAGCACTGATCTCTGCCAGAATTTGATGCAGGGCCTGCAGCACCGGTTCAGGCTGGTCATCCAAGAAAGCCAGCGTCAGGTGCAAGTTTTCCGCGGGGACATGCCGGCCCACGGTCAGCCCCTCCTGCACGTGTTCAAGCGTCTCCAAGGCCTCATCTGGCAGCGGCAGGCCCACGAAGGCGCGCATCAGGACTGCGGCGGTTCCGCCGCCGGCGCCTGCAGCCGCGCGAACAGACGCAGGGCGTGCGACTTGTCGTCAGCCGCCACCGGCATCATCCGGTCGTATGCTGCGGCAATCACGCCCGCAACCTCCGGCCGCAGAATGGTGGCGCCGGTCTCCGGCAGCACCGCCAGCGGCGAGGCCTCGGCAAAGGCCGCATCGCCCCACATCAGCGCAACCTGCACCGCTTGGGTGAGCGCCAGCGTCTCGGCGGGCATCCGCGCCATCGCCCCCTGCATCCGCAGAAACACAAACGCCGCCTTGATTCCGCCCTGATCGTCAAACCGGAACGCCCGGTACTGGCTGGCCTCCGCCGCCTTCAGCCGCGCCACCAGCGGCGCAAGCCCCGGGATCAGCCTGTCCAGGTCCGGCACTTCCAGCAGTTCGTCCCAGTCCAGGAAAAAGAAGAACATCAGATTCGAGCCCAGCTCAGGGTCGGTCTCGGCCATCTGATGTCCTGCCAGCGTCATCACCGCTTCCAGCGCTCCCTTAACGGTTTTCAGTGTCTCGTCCTGAACCCCGAAGACGATCGGCGCCACCGGCCGGCCCCAGCGGGCACAAGCGTATGAGCCGTCTTGGCGGGTGAACAGGGCTTCGATCTGTTCGGGCGTCAGGTCTGGCAGCTGGGCGGTCATATGCGTCTCCTTGATCCTGCCCTGTCTATGCCGTCTGTGCCGCGCGGCGGCAAGGGGGGCTCCCGCGCCTGTCCGGCCCCCTGGCTGCGCCAGACAGCCGCAAACAGCCTTGGGCCGGGCA
>NZ_LUKH01000395.1:0-2589 GCF_001593695.1 Leisingera sp. F5
GTCCCTACACCCCGCAGCCTGCGGCTGATTTTGCGGCGGCACTGCCTGCAGAGGCTGCCCCGTATGCGGATGCGCTGCGCGGCGGTGCGACCAATGCCTGGGGCTCCTTCGACGGCTTCAAATCGGGTCTGGAAGGCGAAGCGGCTGCCCTGTCCGACGACGTTCTGTCGGCGGCCTATGCCGCGGGTGAACCGCAGCGCCAATTCGGCTGGCAGTCAGCCTGGACCACGTTCTACTGGGCCTGGTGGATTGCGTTCTCGCCCTTCGTCGGCCTGTTCCTGGCACGCATTTCCCGCGGCCGTTCGGTGCGTGAATTCATCATCGGCTGCGTGTTTGCACCGGCGATGGTCTGCTTTGCCTGGATGGCTATCCTGGGCGGCACCGCGATCGACCTGGAACTCAGCGGTGCGGCAGAAGGCGCCATCATCGGCGCGTCGAACACGGCCAAGCTGTTTGTGACCTTGCAAAGCATGATCGACGGCGGCCTGCTGTCGGGCATCACCATCATGTGTGTTGTGCTGATCATGACCTTCCTGGTTACCTCGGCGGACTCCGGCATTCTGGTGATGAACACCATCATGTCCGGTGGTGATCAGAACATCGGCAACAAGCACAAGATCGTTTGGGGCCTGATCCTGACCGCTGTGATCGGCACCCTGCTGTTCGCAGGCAAGCAGAACGGCGGAGCCGATCCGATGGAGGCGCTGAAAAGCGCGATGATCATCGGCGCGCTGCCCTTCACCATGGTGATGGGCTTGATGTGCGTGTCGCTGGCCAAGGCGCTGTACCGTGACGGTCTGCGCGAAAAGGCTGGGGAAAGCGCACCTGCTGAATAAGCAACACCTCCGGGCTGCTTGTACCAGAGCGGCCCGGTAAACAGATCAGCCGCCTATTCAGGCGGCAACAGGGCCGGCGGGAGAGATCCCTCCGGCCCTTTTCAGTTGGGGCTGGCTGGCTCCAGGCTGGCTGCGGCTTCCTGCTTGAACCACTTCAGCATCCGCTCCAGCGCGCTACCGCCGCTTTCGCGGTACTGCAGAAAGTAGCTGTGCGGCCTGTCCGACACCGCAGGCCCCAGCCGCAGCACCTCGCCGGCTGCCAGGGCCTGATCGGCTATCCCCGCCCAGCCCAGTCCGATGCCTTCACCGCGCCGTACCGACTGCAGCAGGAACGGATAGGCGTCGAATTCTGCGGCGGTGCCGAAGTGCGGCGCCTGCAGCCCTGCATGGGAAAACCAGCCTTCCCAGGTCAGAAAGCCGGAGGTTCCGGTGTCAAAATGCAAAAACAGATCCGGCGCGAGTTGTGCAATGCTGTTCTCTGCTTCTGGGTAGGTTTCCAGAAAACCGGGGCTGCAAATCGGAAAGGTTTCTGCTGGGATTAGCGGAAAATACGGCCGGTCCGGCATCCGCGACGGATCCCAGACAACTGCTGCATCCAGGCGGCTAAGGTCAATGTCGCCCAGCTGGTCCGTGGTCACGACCCGCACCCGGCCGCCGCCCAGATAAGCACGCAAGGCAGAGAAACGAGGCATCAGCCACTGGTCCGCAAAGCCAAAGGTACAGGCGAGCGTCACCTCATCCGTGTCCGGAGCAGCCAGAACCTCGCTCCAGGCCTGATCCACATGACCCAGCCCCAGCGCCACCGCATCGGCCAGCCGGGTGGCATTGGCAGTCGGGGCGATCCGGTTGTTGTTGCGCTCGAACAGCGGCTGCCGCAGGCGCTCCTCCAAAGTGGAGATATGGCGCGAGACCGCAGGCTGGCTGAGGCCCAGCTCCGCGGCGGCGCGGGACAGGCTGGCATGGCGCACCGCCACTTCCAGCACCAATAGGGAATTCAGCGATCCGGCAGTGGGGCGTATTGAGCGTTCCATAGGAAATTGTTAGGGAGCGCATGCTTTTTTGGCCAGTGGATATTGCGGGGCCTGAAGATAATCTGTTGCGGATTGAACTTTGCACCGACAACAGGCGAGACCTCCCCATGCCGCAGCGCCCCCTTTCCCACATTCGCGTTCTCGACTTCGGCCATTACCTGGCCGGGCCCCTGACCGGCATGATGCTGGCCGACATGGGCGCCAAGGTGATCCGCATCACCCCGCCCGGCGGCACCGGCTTTGACGGCCCGGCCTTCGACATGCTGTCGCGGGGCAAGCAGACGCTGGAGCTGGACCTGAAGTCGGAGGAAGGCCGCGCCACCGCAATTGAGCTGGCCAAGCGCGCCGATGCGGTGATCGAAAACTTTCGCCCAGGGGTGATGCAGCGCCTTGGGCTGGGTCCGGATACCCTACGCGCCGCCAATGATCAGCTGGTGTATCTGTCGATGCCGGGCTTTGCCTCCACCGACGCCGAACTGGCCGAGCTGCCCGCTTGGGAGGCGGTGATTGCGGCCTACACCGGCCAGTTCACCGACATGGGCCTGAACCGCCGCCTGATGGGCATCAACCCGTCTTTCTCGCCGCTGACCCTGGCCTCGGCCTATGGTGCCAGCTTTGGCGCCATGTCGGTGCTGTTTGCCCTGAACGCCCGCGAAGCCAATGGCGGCGACCATATCGAGGTGCCGCTGGCGGCGGCGCTGCTGGAAGGGCTGGTCTACAAC
>NZ_LUKH01000396.1:0-2588 GCF_001593695.1 Leisingera sp. F5
AAGCTGGTGGAGCACTACGAGGAACGGCTGGACGAAGCCGGTTTCTTCTTCCCGCCGGAAAAGGCCGACAGCATGAAGACCAACCTGCGCAACCTGTGGAGCCGGATGCGGATGACCCGTTCCGACGTGCAGATGCTGCATGGGATCATGCGCCAGATGGTCCGCTGGAAAGAGCGCGGCGGCGAGTAAGCCGCTCTGGACCTTTGAATAACCCGCCCCTAGCTTGGCACCAGAGACAAAGAGGCAAGCATGAGCAAGCGCAGCATTTTTGAAGAGGTCGAGGGCGAGAAGACGGACGCGCCCGCGGTGGAGCCGGGACTGATCGACCGCGGCCGCGGAGGCGCCCGCAAGGCGATCCGCGCCTGGTTGATGGTGCTGTTTGCGCTGGTTGTGGCGATGATAGTTGTGGGCGGGCTGACCCGTCTGACCGATAGCGGGTTGTCGATCACCGAATGGCGCCCCGTGACCGGGGCGGTCCCGCCGATGTCCGAGGGTGAGTGGCAGGCCGAGTTCGATAAATACAAGGGAATCGATCAGTGGCGCATCCAGAACCAATGGATGGAACTGGCTGATTTCAAATCGATTTACTGGTGGGAATGGGGCCATCGGCAGCTGGGCCGCTTCATTGGTCTGGTTTGGGCGCTTGGCTTCTTCGGCTTCCTGATCGCGCGCAAGATCCCGGCCGGCTGGGCAGGCCGTTTGGCGCTGCCTGGTATTCTGGGCGGCGTGCAGGGCGCGATCGGCTGGTGGATGGTCGCCTCTGGCGTGACACAGGGCGAGGGCATGACCGCCGTTGCCTCCTACCGCCTCGCTGTGCATCTGGGGCTGGCCTTTGTCATTCTCGGCTTCATCGCCTGGTATGTGCTGATGCTGGGCCGCGAGGAGCGGGAGCTGATGCAGGCGCGCCGCGCTAAGGAGGCGAAACTGTTCTCTCTCTCCACCGGCCTCATGCATTTCGCCTTTCTGCAGATCCTGTTGGGCGCGTTGGTCGCGGGCATCGACGCGGGCCGCTCCTATACCGACTGGCCGCTGATGGGCGGGCAGGTGATCCCTCCGAACTCCTTTATGATTGAGCCTGTCTGGAAGAACCTCTTTGAAAACCCCGGCCTGGTGCAGTTCATCCACCGGGTGGCGGGTTACCTGCTGTTTGCCTTTGGTGTGGTGGCATGGCTGCGCGGGCGCGGCTCTGCCCATGCGCGCACTCGCTTTGCCTTCAACGCAGTCTTTGCAGCGCTGTCTGTACAGGTGCTGCTGGGGATCATCACTGTGGTTTACGCCGCGCCGCTGCACGCCGCGATCACCCACCAGCTGGTGGCGATCGGCTTCTGGGTGCTGATCCTGCGCGCCCGCTTCCTGTCTGCCTATCCCATTGCAACCTCGATCAAGGATCATTGACCCCATGAGCGCATTTGACGAATTGTTGGCCTTCCAGCGCGACACGCAAGCTCTGGGGCAGATTGCGGGCCGTCTGGGCTGGGATCAGGAAACCATGATGCCGCGCGGGGCAGCGCCGCAGCGGGGCGAGGAGATGGCCGCGATCGAGGCGGTGCTTCATGCCCGCCGCAGCGATCCGCGGGTGGCCGAATGGCTGGAGCAGGCGGTTGCACCGAATGAGGCGGGCGAGGCCCAGCTGCGCGAGATCCGCCGCAGTTATGAACGCACCGTCAAGGTGCCTGCGGATCTGGCCAAGAAGATCGCCCAGGTCACATCCGAGGCACAGGGAAAATGGGCCGCCGCGCGGGCGGATGAGGATGTGGCGGCATTTGTGCCGGTGCTGGAGGAAGTCGTCGCGCTGAAGCGAGAGGAGGGCCTGGCGCTGGCCGCGGGCGGTGACGTCTATGACGCCATGGTCGAGGATTACGAGCACGGCATGACCGGGGCAGGGATCGCGGGGATTTTTGACGCTATGCGCCCCGGCCTGGTGGAGCTGCGCGCCAAGGTGCTGGAGAAGCCCGCGCCAAAGGCGCTGAAAGGCAGCTTTGACGAAGCGGCGCAGATGAAGCTGACACGCAAAATCGCCAAACAGTTCGGCTATGACATGGCCCATGGCCGGGTGGACAAGGCGGTGCATCCATTCAGCTCCGGTTCGGGACTGGATGTGCGGATCACCACCCGGACCAGCGAGAGTGATCCGTTCAACTGCTTTTATTCGACCATTCACGAGGTCGGCCACGGCGCATATGAGCAGAACATCAGCCGTGACTACCTGCTGACCCCGCTGGGCAGCGGCGTGTCGATGGGTGTGCACGAAAGCCAGAGCCGGATTTATGAGAACCAGATAGGCCGCAGCCGCGCCTTTACCGGCTGGCTGTTTGAGGAGATGAAACAGGCCTTTGGCGACTTAGGTATTTCGGACCCTGATGAATTTTATGCAACCGTGAATGCCGTGCACAAAGGCTACATCCGTACCGAGGCGGATGAGTTGCAGTATAACCTGCACATTATGCTGCGCTTTGGTCTGGAACGCGCACTGATGAGCGGTGATCTGGCAGTGAAAGATATCGAGGCCGCCTGGAATGACCGGTTTGAGGCCGATTTCGGCTATGCCGTCGACAAGCCCTCAAACGGTTGTTTGCAGGATGTGCATT
>NZ_LUKH01000397.1:0-2587 GCF_001593695.1 Leisingera sp. F5
GAAGTGAACTGGCTTCGCGGACTGTCGTCAGCAGGTGCTGCAGTGCTCTGGCCCGGATCGGCCGGCTCCAAAGGCCCATCATTTCATCTTTGGTTTCGATGGCGGCAATTTGGTAAAGCCGGACAATCTGGTCCAAAGTGATGCGGTGGGCAAGGCGGCCCCTGATCGTATGCATCCCCGCACGCCGCAGAAAGGATGCCAGCTGGGCATCCGTGCAACAGTGCCTCAAGGCCACAATCCAATCCCCGGCGAACCGCGACGAGACCGTGGCAAGGCTTGAAGGATCCGAAACTGTCATTTCCTAGGGCTCTAGCGTTGTTTGTCATTATTGGGAAACACATCGTCTTTTTTGAACGTGAAATTGGTCACCTGCAACACGCATTTGACGTGAATGAACAGTAGGCTGGAACCCTGGAAAGGACGCGTCGGCCCCCGATCCGCGGTATGCATCCTCTGTATCTAAGCATTGCCGGCCTGGCCGGATGTCATGCCTGACGATGAAAGGGCCACGATTGCGTTGAATTTCGCGCCGGGAATCTGCAGACGGTCCAAGGGCGTGGTCTATCACTATCGTGGCGCCTATCTGGTAGCGCTGGGGGGCGCGGCGGCACGGCAGGTGCCGCACTACCCGGACTACCTGTCCGTTGTACCGACGCTCCGCCGCCGCCGTCCGCTCTGGAAAAGGCTAAGGCAATGGGCTTGAAGTAACACAGGCCTATGGGCTGACAGAGACCTATGGCCATATATCCAAATGCCACGGCAGGGCGGCTGGAAAGACCTGTCTTCTGGTGGACAAGCGGAACTGCAGGCTGAGCAGAGGATTGCCATGCCGATGGTTGAGGCGGATTCTGTGATCGACACCGAATGTGGTCAAGCGGTTGCGCGTGACGGCGGAATACAGGGCGAGATTGCAGTGTGCGGCAATACCGTGATGACCTCGCGCAACCTGTCCGGCATGCAGCCGGATCAGTGCTATAATGTTCCGATCACCGACGGCAACGGCGGGATGCACAACGATCCGGTGGCGATCAAACACAGCAACAAACGCTGGTGGATATTGATTGCCGGCAGCGACCTTTTGCTTTGGGTCAAAGGATTGGCAATCGGGGCGGGTCTGGATCGCCGCCTTGAACCGCCCCGGGTTTTCCGGAGGCTTCAACTCCTGATTAGGATGAAGCCACAATGAGCAAGACAACAAACAAGTATTCTCCTGAGGTCCGCGAGCGTGCGGTGCGGCTGGTGCTGGACAAGTGAGCCATTGAGGCGCCATTGGTTCGCGCCCAATGGCGAACGGCCAGCACAGTTCCCGTTGGCAGGCGATCATGTCGATCTCCGCAAAGACCGGCTGTCCGGCGCATACGCTGAATGAGTGGGTTAAGAAGGCAGAAGCCGACAGCGGCAAGCGGGCGGGCGTGCCAACAGATGCAGCCGGCAAGATGAAGGCGCTGGAGCGGGAAAACCGCGAGCAGCGCCGGGCGAACGAGATCCTCCGCAAAGCCTCCGCGTATTTTGCGATGGCGGCGCTCGGCCGCCGGTCGAAGTGATGGTGTCATTTACCGGCATGCATCGCGCGGAGCATGGGGGCGAGCCGATCTGCATTCGCCATTGCCGCTCGGACCAATGGCGCGGCATGTCTCATTCCTGCCGATTGCCCCTTCCAGGTATTATGAGCACCTGGCGAAGCGGGCCGGTCCGGCCCGGTTGTCGGAGCGTGCCCGGCGTGACGCGGCATTGCGGCCCGAGATCCGGCGGGTTTTCGAAGAGAACTGGCGGGTCTCGGGCGTGCGGAAGGTCTGGCGGCAATTGCAGCGGGAAGGCTTTGACGCCGCCCGCTGCACGGTTGCTCGGCTGATGAAGGGCATGGGTATTCAAGGCGCTCGCCATTGTCCTCGGACCAATGGCGGACAAAGGCTCGCTCATTGATGCCTATGCCCGCAAGATCGCCGGCCCCCTCCCGGCAGATCTGGCATGGCCAAATCGCCTGCCGGTCAATGGTCGTGTCAGCACCCCGGCGCATGCCGGGTTCGTTCTCGATGCTCTGGAGCAGGCTGTTCACGAGCGGCGGCCGGCAAAGGCGATGGGGCTTGTTCACCACTCCGGCCGCCGTTCTCGGCGATGCTCGCATCGCCTGTCACGCAGTGGGTCAGCCAATACCTGTCGATCAAATACACAGAGCGGTTGGGAGAAGCTGGTATCGAGCCCTCTGCCGGCAGCGCCGGAGACAGTTGCGACAATGCCTTGGCCGAGACGATCAACGGCTTGTTCAAGGCCGAGGCCGTTCACCGCCGCGGCCCTTGGCGCAACTTCGAGGCAGCGGAATACGCAACACTCGAATGGGTGGACTGGTTCAACAGCCGCCGCCTGCTTGAGCCTATCGGGAACATTCCGCCGGCAGAAGCAGAGGCCGATTTCTACGCCGCCCTGGAAACTGAGGACATTGCCGCGCAACTAACTGAAATCAGCCTCCGGCAAACCCGGGGCGGTTCACGTCCGGGCTGTTCTGACAAGGAAAGAGCCTTATTCGCCAAGGGCTGTCTGAACCCAATTGAGAAACACGAGTTAGCAAGACCTGCGAGATGATGGTGCA
>NZ_LUKH01000398.1:0-2586 GCF_001593695.1 Leisingera sp. F5
TCCGATTACCACATTGACCGGTGTGGGCGCCAACGACATTGAAGTTTCCGCCGAAGCCGGCATCCTGGTGGTGCGCTTGAGCGAGGCAGAGAAGACCGCTTCGGACGACCGCACCGTGCGCCAGGCGCTGGAAATCGTGCGCCGCCGGATTGACGAGGTCGGCACCCGCGAGCCGACCATCCAACGCCAAGGCGCTGACCGCATCCTGATTCAAGTGCCGGGCATTGGTTCCGCCTCGGAGCTGAAGGCGATCATTGGTACCACCGCACAGCTGACCTTTAACCCGGTTGCCGGCCGCGGCAGCGATGCAGATGCTGCACCGGGGATTGGCAATAAGATCATCCCGTCGCTGGACGAGGACGGCATCTACTATACCATCGAGGCGGCCGCAGTCGTGACTGGCGAGGACCTTGTGGATGCGCAGCCCTCGTTCGACCAGAACGGCCGGCCTGCGGTGACCTTCCGCTTCAACACCTCGGGTGCGCGGCGGTTCGGCGACTACACGGCGGAAAACATCGGTTCGCCCTTTGCGATTGTGCTGGATGACGAGGTGGTTTCCGCCCCGGTGATCCAGTCGCATATTCCTGGTGGTTCGGGGATTATCACTGGCAATTTCACCATTGAGGAGAGCACCAACTTGGCTGTTCTGTTGCGCGCAGGCGCACTGCCTGCCGGATTGGAGTTCCTGGAAGAACGCACCATCGGCCCTGAACTGGGCCAGGACAGTATTGACGCCGGCAAGATCGCTACCATCGTGGCCTTTATCGCGGTGCTTGTGTTCATGGGGCTCAGCTATGGTCTGTTTGGCCTCTTTGCCAATGTGGCGCTGATCCTGAACATCGCGCTGATCTTCGGCATGCTCAGCCTCATTGGCGGCACCCTGACGCTGCCGGGCATCGCCGGTATCGTTCTAACCGTCGGCATGGCGGTGGATGCTAACGTGCTGATCTTTGAACGTATCCGCGAAGAGCTGAAGGCAGGGCGCGGCCCGGCCAAGGCCATCGACGAAGGCTACTCCAAGGCGCTGAGCGCCATTCTCGATGCCAACATCACCACATTCATCACCGCGGTGATCCTGTTCGCCATGGGCTCCGGTCCGGTGCGCGGCTTTGCGATCACCCTGGGGCTGGGTATCATGACCTCGGTATTCACCGCGATCTTTGTCACCCGCCTGATCGTCATCATGTGGTTTGAACGGCGCCGTCCGAAAACGATTGAGGTGTGATATGCGGCTGAAACTTGTTCCCGAAGGCACCTCCTTCGATTTCTTCAAACGCGCCAAGCTGTGGCTGGGCATCTCTGCCCTGATGATGGTGGTTGGTTTTGCCTCCTTCCTTCTGCAGGGACTGAATTTCGGCATCGACTTCCGCGGCGGCACCACCATCCGTACCGAGGCAACCGAAATCGTGGACGTCGGCGCCTACCGTGATGCGCTGTCGGTGCATGACCTGGGCGATGTGTCGATCACCGAGGTTTTCGATCCGGCTTTCGAAGAGGACCAGCACGTCGCCATGATCCGCATTCAGGCGCAGGAAGGCGGCGAGGCGATCTCGGGCGAGATGATCGAGACGCTGAAAACCTCGCTGGACGCGGTGGCGCCAGGCATCAAGTTTGTCTCGGTCGAATCCGTGGGCCCAAAGGTGTCTGGCGAGCTGATCCAGACTGCGGTAATCGCCGTGGTGCTCGCCATTGCAGCGGTGCTGGTGTACATCTGGCTGCGGTTTGAATGGCAGTTTGCCCTCGGCGCTGTCGCAGCGCTGGTGCATGACGTGGTGCTGACCATCGGCGTGTTCTCCGAACTGCAGATCAAGTTCGATCTGGCCATCATCGCAGCCCTGCTGACCATCGTCGGTTACTCACTGAACGATACGGTGGTTGTGTTCGACCGGGTGCGCGAGAACCTGCGCCGCTACAAGAAGAAAGACCTGGCCGAGGTTTTGAACATCTCGATCAACGAGACCCTCAGCCGGACGGTGATGACCTCGGTCACCACGCTCTTGGCGCTGATCTCGCTTTATGTGCTGGGCGGTGACGTGATCCGCGGCTTTGTCTTTGCGATGATCTGGGGTGTTCTGGTCGGGACCTATTCGTCCGTGTTCGTTGCCTCCACTATTCTGCTGAAACTGGGAGTGAAGCGCGACTGGTCGAAACAGGCGAACACCACCGGCAATCAGTTCTCGAATATCGATGCTTGAGGCCTTTCAGGCAGCCCTGCAAACACCAGGGCTGTTCTGGCTTTTGCTGACTATTGGAGCCGCGGGTCTTGTCCGCGGCTTCACTGGTTTTGGCACCGCGATGATCTTCGTCCCCGTCGGCGCGCAGTTCCTGCCGTCGGCGGATGTGGTGTTTCTGATGGTGCTGATGGGGGTATTTTCCACTATCACCCTGTTCCCGCAGGCCTGGAGCAAGGCCGACAAGGCTGAGGTTGGCGCGCTGGCGATGGCCGCTGCTGTCACTGTGCCCGCCGGCCTGTGGGTCATGTCGCAATTGGATCCGCTGACCCTGCGCTGGCTTGCTGCCGGGGTGATCGGGGTGACATTGGCCGCCGTGGTTTCCGGCTGGCGCTGGCAGGGGCGGCTGGGCTGG
>NZ_LUKH01000399.1:0-2585 GCF_001593695.1 Leisingera sp. F5
GTATCAGCCGGAGGATATCGTGGTCTTTTTCATCCATAGCTGATTTTTCCCCTGCTTCGGCCTGAATGACAACTCGAATCCGCAAGACCGCGGGCGGCCTGCCCCCGGGGTTGGCGTTACCAGTTTCTTAGGCTTGCTGCCGAAAACTTGCCTTTGAATACACATGCCACTGCTTCCAGGATCCGGTTTGTTCCATATCCGGCCCGCCTCATGCAGCTGTGCGCAGTTGTTGCGGAGTTTTAGATGGGTATCAATCACAATTCCCTGCTGTTCAAACTGATCATCCGGTTCCGGCGGCCCTGCTCGCCTGTCTTGCAGCGGCCTGGTTCACTATCCCGCCGGCGATGGAACGCAACAGCATTGACGCCGCCCTGCAGACTGTCAATCAGATCAAGAAGATCCGCGGCTATTATATCCGCTACATCGTTAAAGATGTGGTGGTATCGCAATCCCTGCGCCCGGGGATCAATCATCAGGAAGATCCCCGCGTCATTCCGCTGCCCGCAGCCTTTGTGCATGACGTCAGCGCCTTGATGGCCGCAGAACGGAGCAGTTTCACACTCTACAGCCCCTATCCCTTTCCGGACCGCGCGGAGCGCCGGATGGACGGCTTTATGCAGGACGGGGAAACCTTCCTGCGGGTGGCCGTCGCCGACCGGATGGTGTCTGAAGTCTGCGTCAGTTGCCACAACAGCCATGCCGCCTCCCCGAAAACCGACTGGCAACTGGGCGATGTGCGCGGCATCGTCGAAGTGCTCCAGAACATCTGCAGCACCCTGGCAGCCTCTGGCGGGTTCACCCGCTATCTGCTGGCCGGGCTGGGTGTTGCCAGCACCGTGCTGCTGGCCGCCGTCCTGTTTGCCGCACGCGCTGTCACCCGGCCGGTTGCGAATATCTGCGCCAGCATGAAAGCGGTTGCAGCAGGCAATCTGAACATCACCATTGCCGAGGGCGGCCGGCAGGGCGAAATCGGCGCAATTGGCAGAACAATTGTGGAAATGCAGGGGGACCTGAAAAAGGCCCGCAACATCGAAGAGGAGCGGGCGGAAACACAGGCCCGGCAACAGCAGGTTGTGGACAGCTTGCGGACCGGGTTGTCGCGCCTGTCCAACGGCGACTTTGCCTTCCATCTGACCGAGGCCTTCCCGGAAGAACATGAAGGGTTGCGCCAGGAATTCAAACTGACCTCCGAAACGCTGAGTTCCACTGTGGCCCAGGTGATTGAGGCCGCAGGCAGCATCCGCAATGGCGCCGCTGAGATCAGCCAGGCCTCAGACGATCTGTCCCACCGCACCGAAAGCCAGGCGGCCACGCTGGAACAGACCGCCGCGGCGCTGGATGAGCTGACCGCTTCGGTGAAATCCGCCGCCGAAGGGGCCAGCAGCGTCGGAACCACCATGGAGGAGGCACGCTTGCAGGCCGAAACCAACCGCACCATTGTGCAAAATGCTGTCTCCGCCATGGCGGAGATCGAACAAAGCTCGAACCACATTTCGCAAATCCTCTGCGTGATCGACGACATCGCTTTCCAGACCAACCTTTTGGCGCTGAACGCAGGTGTCGAGGCAGCACGCGCTGGCGAGGCCGGCAAGGGTTTTCGGTGGTCGCCTCCGAGGCGCGCGCTTTGGCGCAGCGCTCATCAGACGCGGCGATGGTGGAAGAGGCCACCGCTGCCTGCCACATGCTGAACACTGATGCCGGCAAACTCGCGGAACTGGTGGCGCATTTCCGGCTAACCGGCGGCAGTACTGCCCCGGCCCCGGCAATCCCCGCTCCCCAGCCGGCGCCTTGCGCGGCTCCCGAAACCAGCAGCGGAAATGCCGCCCGCAACCTCTGGCAGGATTTCTAGCGCCCCTTGGATAACCCTGTACCCTATGGTGCCGCGTCCCGGCTGAGGCCATTGGACAGCCAGGAGACGGTTCTTCGCGGCCCGTGCGCAGGATTTAACTGCACGCCGCTCGAAAACAGCCGGGCTTTCAACAGCTATCATTGCCCCCTGCCATCGGGGCCGCAGCCAACCGCTGCGGCAGACAGGCCGATCCGTCCTGCGCCAGAAGATACGTCAAGGCCCAATCCATGAAATAGAAACATGATAGAGGCGGCCCCGCCACCGGAGCAGGCCCCGGCATGCAGGCTGCGCACCGCCGGGCCGTAGCCGAGACCGGGATACTTGCCCTGTGCACCAGGGCAAACGCCGCGCAGAAAGTCACCCAGACAATGCGGGCGCTTAGCGCAAGGGCAGCTTGAGGCCGGTGCAGTCCATACAAGATCCCCAAATTTGAATGTGTTCCTATATGACGGCTTGCGCCACCCAGGCTTGCATTTCCGTAATACATACGGTGGCAAACACGAGAATAATAAGGGAAAATACGCGATTATCGCCCAAGGGAGTTGAAATTCAAATTTGCGGCACCACAATTCCCGGAATTCCGGAAAACTTCATTTGCGATAGGCTTGCGGTACACACTTTTTCAGGACTTTCCTGATTAACACTCCTAAAGGCCCCGGCTGCAACCGGTGCGCCGCCGATAGCAGGAGACCTTCGCCAATGCCCCGGACCATGAAACTGCCGCTCAAGCTGAAAC
>NZ_LUKH01000400.1:0-2579 GCF_001593695.1 Leisingera sp. F5
GCATGGATCACTGGCCCCCGGTCTGAGTGATGATGTTGCTGAAAATCGCATTGGAGGATGCGGCCAGTTCCCCCCTGGCAAGGCTCAGGCGCTCCAGATTGCGCAGGGCTTCCGCGTATTTCCGCTGTGCAGAAGCCCGCAGGTCCTGAAGCACACCTTTGGTTTGGCGCACTGTGTCTTGAAACTCCCGGTTGATGTCACCGGCAATATCGACGTTGGCGGCCGAGTTCAGGATTTCGTTCATGCCCTCGTCGATGTAGGCAATCGCCAGATCGACGGCGACCAGCTCCGCCATCGAGTTGATGTCATCCTGGACAAACTGGTATTTGTAGCTCTTGGCCGTGACCAGGTGCTTGTAGACCGGAATGGTGGTCAGGTTGATGAGGGCAATGGCTTCATCCGGCGGCGGGGTGTCATTGCTGATAGCATCCGACAGCCCCTGAATGGCATCAGCCGTGACGGCGAACAGTGCATCCGATGCGGACAGGTTTCTGTCCCGGAGTACAGGGTTCAGGCAGTCACTTGTCTCATCGCAGCGCAGGCTTTTGTAGGAGCCGCCTTCCACCAGCGCCTTGGCCGCATCCGGCGACAAGGCGCGCGGCGGGATGGTGCGGTGCGTAGTGCTGTCGTCATCATCTTCCGGGGCCGTCGTGATGATCGTACCGGTGAGGGTCATGAAGAACTCAGCGATGCGAGGGTTGGAAGCGAGGAAGTTGTTTTTCTTCACTGCCCGCCATGCATAGTTCACATCCGTTGGCACCTGATCGGCCAGCGCGCCACTGGCGCGGCCCAGGGTAGAGCTGTGCTGGCCGCCGGTGCCGCAGCCGTGACGGGAGGCTACCCGGTCTGCATAGCGTCCTGTATATCCGCCGATAGTCTGACAGATATGCTGGGAGGCCCCATCCATTTTGGGCCAGAGGGATGCGGTGAGCAGCTGCCCGGCTTCGCAGGAATTGATGTTGGTCGCGTTCACCTGCTGGATCAGGTCCCGCAGCTTGGCGACGATTTCCTGCACTGCAGGCGAAAGGCTTTCCAGCGCCAGTTCAAAGGCGAACCCGGCGGCGTTCTGCATGATCGCTTCCATCAGCGCGATCAGCTCCTCCTCTGAAATAAAGGAAAAGGCGCCGCCGAAGATGTCGATTCCACCGCAGCCCGCGCGAACGGAGGGCAGCTGGATCGCTGCAAGCTGGCTGTTGCGCGGGCGGGTGCGCAGGTAGAGAGAACCGAGCGTGGCATAGCCTGCCTGCTGGCCCTTGTAGGCTGTCGGCTTGGTGACGTTCACACCGCCGCCGGTGCGTTCCCAGAACTGTTTCAGGTCACTGCCGACATCAGCACCGGCCGGGCTGGCCGCAAGAATAGAGGCTGCGGCGAAAAGGCTCAGGAAAATGCGCCTCATTGGCATTCCCTTTCCCCTGAACCGTTCCTATCTGGTTGGGGCAGGCCGCTTTTGTAAGTTTCCTCCTGATTACCCGGGGCTTGCCGGCCATCCTCATGATCCGCTGTTTCCCTGAGGATGGCCGTTTCTTTTTCCGCCTTCCGGTTTGCGGGCATAGGCAGATCCGGCATCACGTCCTCGTCGAGCCAGAGCCAGGCAGGATAATTGCCTTCTGCAGCCACTTCGCGCAGGGCAGCGACCGCATTGGTTTCCGCGGCGGGATCAGCAACGAACAGCGAAACCGGGCTTTCCAGGTCGGTCAGCACCGCGCAGGTAATCGGGGTGTCCTGACCGAGGGTGAACCGCTGGGACTTGAGGAAAGCGCGCCTGCTCTCTGTCAGTGCCTGGATCAGCTGATAGTCGCGGATGGATTCAAACGGGATCCAGTTTGCAGTGACCAGCATCATGCCGATTTCCCGCAGAACGGGGTAGCCAGCTTTAGCCACGCTAAAGGTGGCGATCACCATCACATGCACGTCACCCAAAGCGTCCGCGAGCATGAGCTGATCGGCAAACACCTTCTCAAATTTCCGCACCAGGTCCTCCTCCGCGAAGAAGGCGCAATCCGGCGCGTGTTTGAACAGGAAGCGCGCACCCATGCGGGTGGCTTCATGGCTTTTGTATTCGGCCACCACGAGGCCAAGCGGGGCGGTGCCGCGCGCAGGCGCCTGCAGGCCGCGCAGGAGCTTGGTCCGGCGCGCCGCGTTCTCTTCTTTCCGCTCCGCCTTCCAGTAGTCCGGAACATAGAGAATATCCCGCAGGTCACGGGACTTGGCGGATTTCCCGGCCGCCGCGGTCAGCAGCGCACGCTGCACCGGTCCCCACCAGCGCTTGCCCTGCATCGCCGGGGTCCATTTCACCAGGTCCGCCTCATGCCACAGGTATTGCAGCAGGCTCGTCAGGCCGAGCTTGCGCGGGCTGGCTTTGGCCTCTGTCGGTTTTTTCCCTGAAGGCGCAGGTGGTGCCGGACGCTTGCTGCCCATGGTCAAAGGGAAATCGACCTTCAGCGTCGTGGTGCCGCTGTCCAGATCTTCCTTGATCGCGCTGCCCTGCACCTGTCCGAGGCCCGAGAGATCTTCCGGAGGCAAGAAAGACTCGCAGCCGGGCGCGTGTTCCGCGCCGGTGCCCGGCATCCGCTTCAGGA
>NZ_LUKH01000401.1:0-2577 GCF_001593695.1 Leisingera sp. F5
GTTTCGAGATGAAGTCCGCATAGGCGTCCTGCAGCGCCTCCAGCAGGTCCTGGCAGGTCCCAGGCGTCATCTCAAATGTGGTGATAACGGTTTGGATATCAGCGGTTTTTGCTATTTTCGGCATTGGCCCCTCCGTTGAATTCCCCCAGCCTACGCCCGTTCGCGCATGAAGCGCACCACCTTTTTTGAGACGGCAATCATTTCGTGTAAAGTCAAAATTTAATACAACTTTAACCATAAGTCGAAACTCTTACCGCAGTGTTCTGAGGGTTTTGGGATGAAACCTGTCTGTGCCGTTTGTCTTGCCTTGACGCTGGCCCAGCCGGTGGCTGGCGGTGCATGGCTGGAGAAGCCAGGCAGAGGGTTTGCGTCCGCCAGCGCCACCTACCGGAAAACCGGGGATGAAGGCGCCCAAGAGCTAAGCTATTATGGCGCATTTGGCGTTACCTCCAAGCTCACCCTTGGTATTGACCTGAACCAAAGCTCGGCTGGCTCAGGCCACGCGCTGATGTTTGCCCGATTGCCGCTGCGCGCCGGCCCCCGTTTCCGGCTGTCGGTTGAGACAGGGGTCGGCGGCAATCATTACCGGGGTCTTTGGCAAATGATGCAAAAGACAACCCTGTCTTACGGGCGCAGTTTCGAGACCGGCCTAAGCACCGGCTGGCTAGCGGTCGATGCCGCATACGAGCTGCGCAACAGCGGATTTGATGCGGCCTGGAAACTGGACGCCACCATCGGTCTGAACCGGCCCGGAAAAGCCGCACCAATGCTGCAGGTCGAGACATCCAAGCCGGGCGGCGGCCGGTTTTCCTATGCGCTGACCCCGGCCCTGCGCTATCCGCTGGATGGCAGCCGCGAGCTGATCCTGGGGCTGGAATACCGCAACACAGGCCGGCGCAGCCTTGGTCTGGAGCTGGGGGTGTGGCAAAAGTTCTGAAGCCTGTCACTGAAGCCAGAGAAACAGATGCCCGACCCGGTCCGCCCCGCAGATGACGATGCCCGCGCCATGGGCCAAAGCCTGATGGCAAGCGCCCGCTTTGCCGCCCTTGGCGTGCTGCTGGACGATGGCAGCCCGCTGGTCACACGGGTGGCTTTCGGACTGGATCCGCAAGGGGGGCCTGTCAGCCTGATCTCCGGCCTGGCGCTGCACACGGCTGCGCTGCGACAGCGCCCGGCCTGCTCGCTGCTGGTGGGCGAGCCGGGGAACAAAGGCGATCCGCTTGCCCATCCGCGGCTGAGCCTGATGTGCCAAGCGTGTTTTGTCAGCCGCCAGGACCCGCAGCATGAGGTACTGGCCGCGCATTACCTGCGCCGCCAGCCCAAGGCCAAACTGTATCTGCAACTGGCTGATTTCACCTTTGTGCGGTTTGCCGTGACGGGGGCGCATCTGAATGGCGGCTTTGGCAAGGCCTTCCGCCTTGCCAAAGCCGATTTGCAGCCGCCTGGCAGCATTGGCTAGCTGTCCATCCGCATGATCACCTGAACCTCGCCCTTGACCGCTTCGCCCCAGCGCAACCGGATCTCGTCGTTGTCCGGCCCTTGCTCCGCTTCGGTATACGGCACAATGTAGCGGGTGCTGTTGCCGCCGCTCTTAAGCGCGCCCAGCGGCACCACGCTGTCGACATAGCGGGCAAACCCCTGGAACGGCAGCAGCCCTTCGGCCCGCACCGGCCAGGAGGTTGAGGCCGAGGATTGATCATGCCGCACCCGCAGCGGGTTGGCGGTTTGGGCGGTGACATTGTGATACATGTTGCCGCTGAAATCGACGTTTTTAGACCGGCTGAAATCCAGATCCGAAAAACTGGTATCCACGCGCTCCGCCCGGTCAATGCTGCCCTGAAGCGAGCGGAATTTATTGCCGGTGACAGAAAGCCCGTTCAGAAAATGGCCGCTGCCGTAGGGTTTGACGACGATGTAGCTGAACCACGGGGCGACATCGCCGGACAGGAACACATTGGCACTCACTGACAAGGCGCTGAACGAAAACCCGCCGGTGAAATCAGGTGTTGCGTCCCGCTCATTGGTCCATTCGATAAAGCAATTGTCGATGTAGTTGTCCGACACGGTTGAGGTGCAGTTGTTGGAGGCCAGCACCAGACCTGCTGTGCGCACGCCGTTGGCGATGCTGTCGCCCTGAAAGAAGTGATTTCCGGTTACCGTATTGTTGCCGCCCGCCAGCAGCGCGAAATGGCGGAACCTTGTGGCCCGGTTGCTGCGCAGCTTGGCGTCGTTGGAATTGACGTTAAGGCCGATGCTGACCCGGTCTGGAACGTCCAGCGGGTCCTCAGCTGACAGGAATTGGCAATTATCCACCAGAATCCCCTGGCAGCCGGTTCCGGCCGACGTAATGCCTCGGTCCTTAGGGCGTGAAAAGAAACAGCTGTCGAACGAATTCACCGACCCGGCCGGCGCCAGCCGCACTGCGCTGCAGCGGGAATTGCACTGAAATTCGATGCCTTCCATGCCAAACTTGCTGAGCGAACTAAAGCCGCTGAAATCCACCAGGTATTTGAAGTCGCGGAAGGTGAACGTCTGGGTGCCTTCGGCATCATAAAGCGCTGCGCTGAGGGTCAGCTC
>NZ_LUKH01000402.1:0-2573 GCF_001593695.1 Leisingera sp. F5
GGGTGAATGTGGTTTCGCTCATCTAGGCGTAACTCCCGTCTGGAAATAGCAACCCCGGTGGCTTACCCATGGGGCTTGGATAGGTCAACAGGTGCGGAGGGTTCTGCACTGCAAGGAGACACAATGAGCAGCCCGCATAACACCGCACCCGTAAACCCGCTGCCTGCAGCCGTGGTTGCGATAGTGCTGATCATCATCGGGATTGAGGCGGTGTTCTCGCTTGGCGCCCGCGGAATCCTGGGCGGGCCGGGGGCGATCGGCTGGCGGCTGGAGGCAATCCAGTCCTATGCGTTTTCCAGCGAGATCTTCTGGTGGATGCAGGACAGCGGCCGCTGGCTGCCGGAGCATCTGCTGCGCTTTGTGTCGTATCCCTTTGTGCATGGCGCCTTTACCCACGCGCTGTTTGTCTGCGTCTTTGTGCTGGCGATGGGCAAGATGGTGGGCGAGGTGATGGGCGACCTGGCGATGGTGATCATCTTTGTGTTGTCCGGTGCCGGCGGCGCGCTGGGCTATGCGCTGCTGGTCAGCGGCGGCCAGCCTTTGATCGGCGGCTTTCCGGCGGTTTACGGGCTGATCGGGGCGTTTACCTTCCTGTTGTGGCGCTCGCTGGCCTCGGTCGGGGCGCAGCAGAGCCGGGCGTTTTCGCTGATCGCCTTCTTGATGGGTGCGCAGCTGCTGTTCGGGCTGTTGTTTGGCGGCCAGAAGGACTGGGTCGCGGATCTGGCAGGC
This sequence comes from Leisingera sp. F5, assembly GCF_001593695.1. Taxonomy (NCBI): domain Bacteria; kingdom Pseudomonadati; phylum Pseudomonadota; class Alphaproteobacteria; order Rhodobacterales; family Roseobacteraceae; genus Leisingera; species Leisingera sp. F5. The sequence continues at coordinate 730 of NZ_LUKH01000402.1, forward strand.
TTTGCCACCGGGTTTGGGCTGTCGTTCTTCCTGGCGCCGGGCGGCTGGGCGCGGATCCGCAACCGCATCCGCCACGATTGAGAGCGGGGCGCTCCCGCCCGCGGCCTATGCCCCAATGAGGCATTTCCAGCCGTTGGGCCGGGCCGCGCTGACGCGCGGAGGCTATGTCGCCCTTGACCCGAGACCAGCCTGAAGGGGCGCGGGGTCAGGCCTGTTTCCGGCGGCTGAGGGCGGTGCGGAACTCTGACAGACGGAAGGCGCCAAGCGCTTGGCCTGCGGCGAAGTAGACCACGCCGCCCAGCACCACCAGCCCTAATAGGGACAGGTAGCGCCAGTAGTCCAGCATAAACAGCCAGCCCGCGGATACGGCTACAGCATAGAGCACCGCCCCCATCACAGCAGAGGCTGCCAGGATGCGCCAGGCGCGGGTGCGGAAGCGGGTGTCGAACCGGGCCTCCTCGCCCATTCTGCGGGTGCCGATCGCCAGCAGCCCCACCATTGCCCAGCCAGCGGCCGAGGCGGCAATGGCGGGGGCGATCCAGCCCAGTATAGGCTTCAAGCCGAATGCCAGCGCGGCGTTCACGGCCATGGCAACCAGCGCGTAGCGGAACGGCGTTTTGGTGTCCTCCCGCGCGAAGTAGAGCGGCTGCAGTACTTTTTGCAGCATGAAGGCCGGCAGGCCTGCGCCATAGATGGCGACGGCGATGGCGATGGCGGCCACATCCTCAGGTCCGGTGGCGCCGCGCTCGTAGAGGACCGAGACCAGAGGCACGGGCACGGTGATGAAGGCGATGGCGGAGGGCACGGCCAGCAGCAGCGAGAATTCTCCCGCGCGCGACAGGGCGTCTTGCGAACCAGCGCTGTCTCCGGAGCGCAGGCGGCGGGACAGGGCAGGGAGCAGTACGATGCCGACCGCGATGCCGACAACACCCAGCGGCAGCTGGTACAGCCGGTCGGCAATGAACAGCCAGCTGGCCGCTTTTTCGATGTCCGACGCCACATATTGCCCGACCACCAGATTGATCTGGGTGACCCCCATGGCCAGCGCCGCCGGCACGGCAACGCTCATCAGGCTGCGCATCTCGGTGTTCCAGCGGGGCAGGCCGGGGCGCAGGACAATGCCTGCACGGGCGGCGGCAACCCAGACCAGCGCCAGCTGGGCCACACCTGCAACCGGAATGGTCCAGACCAGCCAAATCACAACCTCTCCGCCCAGCAGGGCACCGGCAGCCATGGCTGCACAGGCAAATATGTTGAGGAGAACCGGTGCGGCGGCAGCGGCGGCAAAGCGCCCTGTGGCGTTCAGAACCCCGGAAAACAATGCCGCCAGAGACATGAACAGGATGTAGGGAAAGACGATGTAGCCGTATCCCACTGCCATATCAAACCGGGCATCGCCGACAAACCCGCCCGCCGTCAGCCAGACCAGCCCGGGCATGAACACCATGCCGAGCCCAACCAGTGCCAGTACTGCTGCGGCAAGCAGGTTGAAGGCCTGCTGGGCGTAAGACTGCGCGTCCTCGCCGGCCTCGTAGCGTTTGGAGAAAGCCGGCACAAAGGCGGCGTTAAAGGCACCTTCGGCGAAGAAGCGGCGGAACATGTTAGGCAGGCGGAAGGCCACGATAAAGGCATCCAGCACCGGGCCGGGGCCGATGAAGGCGGCGATCAGGATCTCGCGTGCAAAGCCCAGTACACGGCTTGCCAGCGTCCAGAACCCGACGGTCAGGAAGCCCGAAAGCAGTTTGATCGGTTTCATGTATCCGCCCGTTTTGCGCCAGCAGCAATTGCCTCGCGCAGTTTCTTTTCCAGCGTCCGCTGTTTGGACTCTGCATAGTATTTCAGGC
>NZ_LUKH01000403.1:0-2572 GCF_001593695.1 Leisingera sp. F5
GTGTAGCCGAATTGCACTGTCATGTCCGGATTGGATTTCTCCACCAGAACCAGCCTTCCCCAGACTTTGGTTCCGTCCTCCAAGGTGGCCACGTCGCTGAAGACGGCGTTATTGCCTGCAGATCCAGCCCAGCTGTCGTAGGAAATGCTCTGGATGTTGTTGATATCCAGCACCAGCGGCGTGGCATCCAGCCCCTGGTCGAACCCCTCCCCCATATCGCCATAAACGGTATCATTGCCCTCGCCGGCGTCTATCAGGTCGCTGCCTTCTTCACCGGCAACGGTATCCTCGCCTGCACCGGCGTCGATCGTGTCGTCGCCAGTGGTCCCATCCATTTTGTCGTTGGCTTTCGTGCCGGTTTTTGAGGCTTCGAGATCAAGGGCCCAGTCTGGTATCGGCATAATTTTGTTCGGCCTTCAGTTTTACTGTGAATGAAGCGCAACCGAATTTCTCCGGATGCCGGCTGCCTTGCCGGCGGTTGCCGCTTGCGTCGCAATGAGCGATACGCGCGTGCAGGAAAACAAACCGTAAACTCACCGAAAATTACAAGTTTGCTGCCTCCCAGGAGAATGGTCCAGCGTTGTGGGCAGAGCACCAGCCCTTTCACAAGCAACCTGAGCTGAGTGCCTGATCAAAGCACGAGGTTGCGGTATTTGCGCAAAATCGCGGATACTTCTGTCTTGGCTTCCGGCGGCAGTTCGGCCTGTTCCAGCTCAGCCGGCATATCCTTCAGGTCATCGTCAACGCGCTCGAACAGGTCCTGATCCGCAAGCCAGGCGTTGCTAAGCGGAATATTTGGGCCAAAATAGCGGGAATTTCAGACCTGAAACAAGCAGTTGCCGACCATGTGCTGGTGAGCGAAGAAGTTGCCGGTGCCGGTCAGCGACGGAAACCCCAGCGCGCCGCGCACCTGGCACATTGCCATGTCCGCAACCGGCGTCTGAGAAAAGCTGCCGATAGCGCCGGTGGCCGGCTCCATGAAATTCACATCCGAACAGCCGACGCAAAAGCTGCCTTCGGCGGCCAGCTGGCCCGGTATAACGGTCGCAAAATCCGTCATCAGCGCTTGAGTGATGCAACCGGCCAGGGTAATCGGAGAGGAGGCGCCGCCGATTGGCAGGGTGCCAACACCAACCGGGATCCCCGCCCAGGCTGCGATGATGATTTGCTCCGAGTGGATCCGCGCGAGATTGACCGGCAGCGGCGTGACCAAATGCAGGAAATAGGGTTTTTCCCGAAGCGCTTCTTGCGAGCCGCGCAGCGCGGCTGCCATCTCGATCACGGCATCAAGCGATACCCTATCGGCTTCTTTCATATCGACATCGCCGAGGTTCAGACGGTGGAGGGCAAGCTTTATCTCTTCGCGGGCACTGACCGGACCGGCAAGTTCGCAGTCACCACGGCTCGTGGACAAGGCAGATCGCAAGACAGCCTGGGAGTTCCTCGAACATCTGCTCAAGGCCGTTCCTTATCGGATACACACGATCCTGACCGAGCGAGCTATTGATGGCGCCATTGGTTCAAGCCCAATGGCGAGCGGCATCCAGTTCGCCGCGCAGCCCCGCAATCGCAAAACCCCTTGTTCTCGGCAGATGGGCTTCGGCATGATCTGCGAGGCCAATGAGATCGAGCATCGGCTTACCAAGCCAAACCACCCATGGAGCTGCGAGGAAAGGCAAACAGTCCGGGGGACTGTTTACCCGAGCGGCGGCCAGGTCGAACGCATGAACCGAACGATCAAGGAGGCGACCCTCAAACGCTTCCACTACGGCAACCACGACCCGTTGCGAACACACATTGCCGACTGCATGGCAGCCTGCGACTTCGGCCGCAGCCTCAAGACGCTGAACGCGTCTCACGCCCTACGAATACATCTGCAAGATATGGACTTCTGAGCCAGATCGATTCACCCTTATACGCACCGGTGTAGCACATGCGGCGTGGTATCCGGAGCCTTGCAACCCTAGTGAACCGCCACCTCCGTGATCGCAGATACAGGGCCGGTCGCGGCACAGACCGGACGCCCCCGCTAGAATTCCATCAGCCGCCCACCCCGCAGCAGCCATCTCCGGTATCCCAGGCCGACGCATGCCGTTTCTGGACGAGGCGACAGAGAGGGGCATCACCAGATCCAAGCTGCGGCGGGAGCGGCGTCACGTATAGATTTCAAATTCCATGCGGGTGAAACAATCGTAGACAGCCCCTGCTCCGGCGGCGGTTTCCAGGAGATTTCAGGCGCGCAAATCTTCGTTCCCGCACTTTGCGGGAATACCTTGAGCGGCCGGTTCGCCCCGTCCTTCCGGCGGCAATCACGATCGCCTCCTTGTGCGTCACACGAGACGTTACATTCGCAAGGTGGCACCTCACAGTCCAAGGCATCATACGGCCGCCAAGCATAGCTCAAACTCCTCACCGCTCCGGACATGATGGTTCTCCCCCTTCCCCAAACGGGCGATGACCAAGTGACCCGCTGGCCGCCTTCGTCTCCAGATCTTGCCAAAGCCCCGGATCCGGGCGAAAGGATCCTGATCTGTGAAGCAACCCCGCCCCAAGGCACGCAGTTCCGCCAAGC
>NZ_LUKH01000404.1:0-2568 GCF_001593695.1 Leisingera sp. F5
AAACCGGTCAGCAGCGCGACAATGCCGAAATAGACGTTCCAGATCATACCGGAGCCGATCAGGGTGAAGTGCTCGCACAGGGTGTATTCGCCCTTGGGCAGCAGCCGTTCGCCAAAGCCCAAGGAACGAAAGGCATAGGCCTGAATGGTTTCAACGCAACTCATGCCGCTGCCTTTCTTTGTGCTTCGCCTGCCGCGGTGGCCTGGCCCTTGGTCAGGCGGGTCATGATGCGGTCCAGAACCACCTCAGACACTTTGGTGAAGCAGAGGTAGAAGACCAGCAGTGCGGCGAAGTACCAGACATGCCAGTTCGGGTGCGGGTAGTCGGTGAACCTGGCGGTCTTGGTGCCGCCCAGTTCCCGCGCCCAATAGACGATGTCCTCAACCCCCAGCAGGAACAAGAGTGGTGTGGATTTAATCAGCACCATCCACAGGTTGGAGAGCCCCGGCAACGCATAGACCCACATCTGCGGGACCAGAATGCGCCAGAAGGCCTGGCGGCTGGTCATGCCATAGGCCTCGGCGGTTTCGATCTGACCGCGCGGTACGGCGCGCATGGCGCCAAACAGGACGTTGGCGGCAAAGGCGCCGAACACGATCGAGAAGGTCAGAACCGCCAGGAAAAACCCATAAGTTTCATGTACCCATTGCGGCGAGGTGGACAGCGGCAATTTCGCGGCATCGCAGACCACGAAGTCGATGCCCTGGCGGATCGGCTGGTCCCAATCTGGGCATTTCACCTTGTGGCGCATCCACTCGAACGCCTGGTCGAGCGCGATGACGAAAAACAGGAAGAAGGCAATATCCGGAACACCGCGCACGATGCTGGTATAACCCTTGCCGAACCAGCGCAGCGGCAGAAACTTGGAGCGGGCAGCGCTCGCGGCGCCGAATCCGAACATCAGCGCGACAGGGGCGGTGATGGCCAGCAGGGTCAAGACCACAAAGACCGAGATATAAAGGTTCAAATGCTTGCCGGTGGTCAGGTAGCAGCTGAGCCAGCTCAGCCCCTCAAGCGTCGATGGGTCCGTGCAATAGGAAAACATAAGTGAGCCCGTCTTTCTCTGTTCACGCCCGGTGCGCGGCACCGGATGAGAAGGAATGAGGCCCGCGCGCCGCGGCGGCGGGCCTGCAGATCCTGCAGCAGGATCAGATTACCACTGGGAGGAGACTTCCCACTTGGCGATCAGTTCGTTCAGCGTGCCGTCATCCTTCATCGACTGGATCGCCGCGTCGAGCTTTTCGCGGAGTTCCTGGTCGGATTCGCGGATGCCGATGCCAACACCGCCGCCGAGGGCTTCAGTGCGCTCTAGCATCACCAGGTCGTCACCCAGCACGGTGTCGAGGAAGCTCTTGTCGGCCAGAACCGCATCCGCTTCGCCGTTGCGCACGGCGGCGATGGTTTCTTCCGGGGTGGCGAATTCGACCAGGGTCCAGCCCTGTTCAGCCACAAACGCAGCCTGGATGGTGGTGGCCTGGGCTGCAATCACGCCGGAGCCCAGATCGACGTCGGAGGACAGCGCGACATAGGCGGACGGATCCGGCGGCGTGTAGGGCTGGGTGAAATCGATGACCTCGTCCCGCTCGTCGGTGATCGACATGCCGGCGATGATGGTGTCGTAGTTGCCGGAGACCAGGTTCGGAATGATCGAATCCCAGTCGTTCTTGACCCATTCGCAGGTCAGCTCGGCGCGTTTGCACAGCTCATCGCCCAGTTCGCGCTCAAAGCCGTCGATCTCGCCGGCGTCATTGACGAAGTTCCACGGCGCATAGGCGCCTTCAGTGCCCAGGCGCACGGTCTCCGCCAGGCCCATGCCCGCGGTCAGCGCCAGGGCGGCGGTGCCAAGGATCAGTGATTTCATGAATTTACTCCCGTTCTGTTTGGTTATTGGACTTGTTTGTTATTGCTCAATGCGCGTGGCGGGTCGAGGACAGGAAGGCGCGCAGCCGCTCGGAGCGGGTGCCGCCGAACACTTCGTCCGGGGTTCCTTCTTCTTCGATCAGCCCCTGGTGCAGGAAGACGACGTGGCTGGAGACATCGGCGGCCATTTTCATGTCGTGGGTCACGATCATCATGGTGCGGCCTTCGGCAGCCAGGTCCTTGATCACCTTGATCACTTCCTGTTCCAGTTCCGGATCAAGCGCGGAGGTGGGTTCGTCGAACAACAGCGCTTCAGGCTCCATGCACAATGCGCGTGCGATGGCGGCGCGCTGCTGCTGGCCGCCTGACAGCTGGGCCGGGTAAACATCGCATTTGTCGCCAATGCCGACCTTGTCCAGGTAATAGCGGGCTTTTTCCTCAACCTCAGCCCGGTTGCGGCCAAGCACGGTGACCGGCGCCTCCATCACATTCTGCAGGATGGTCATATGGGCCCACAGGTTGAACTGCTGGAACACCATGGAAAGGTTGGTGCGGATGCGCAGGATTTGCTTGGCATCCGACGGGCGGCGCGCCAGTCCCTGGCCGGACCAGGTGATCGGCTCGCCCTTGAACCGGATTTCGCCTTGCTGGCTGTCTTCCAGCAGGTTGCAGCAGCGCAGCAGGGTAGACTTGCCTGAACCCGAAGAC
>NZ_LUKH01000405.1:0-2568 GCF_001593695.1 Leisingera sp. F5
CAAACCCATAAGGCAGCCGTCTTTGCCCATGTTGGTCCTTGGGAGGAGGGCGCCGTGGTGCTCTCGGGCCATACCGATGTGGTGCCTGTGGACGGCCAGCCCTGGGACACGGATCCTTTCACCGTGGTCGAGAAAGATGGCAAGTACTTCGGCCGCGGCACCTGTGATATGAAGGGCTATGACGCGCTGGCGATCTGGGCGCTGGTGGAGGCGCAGACCCAAGGCGTGAAGCGCCCGCTGCAACTGGCGCTGAGTTTTGACGAGGAAATTGGCTGTACCGGCGCGCCGCCAATGATCGAGGCCATGCAGTCCGTGTTGCCCAAAGGTTCAGCGGTGATTGTCGGCGAACCGTCGATGATGAAGGCGGTGACCGGCCACAAGGGCGGCACAGGTTATGACACTCATTTGGTGGGTTTTGAGGTGCATTCGTCGCTGATGCACACCGGCGTCAGCGCCATTATGCAGGGCGCCCGGCTGATCGACTGGGCCAATCAGCAAAACGCCGCGAACATGGCCAAGGAGCCGGGCCAGGTGCAGGCGATGTTCACCCCGCCCTGGACTACCTGCCACGTCGGCATGATTGAGGGCGGCACCGCCCACAACATCACTGCCAAGGACTGCCGTTTCATGATGGATTTCCGGGTGGTGCCGGGGGAGAACGCCGGTGATTGGGAAGCCGCCTATTTTGCCAAAGTGCGCGAGGTCGAAGCGGAGATGCAGGCCATCCATCCGGACGCCCGCATTGATGTTTCCAAGCATTTCGACGTGCCCGGACTGGTTCCGGAACAAAACGGCGAGGCAGAGGCGCTGGCGCGCCGGGTGACCGGCGACAACGGCTCCCATGTGGTCAGCTACGGCACTGAAGCGGGCCAGTTTCAGCAGGCGGGTTATTCCGCGGTGATCTGCGGCCCCGGCGACATCGCGCAGGCGCATCAGCCCAACGAGTTTATCACAGTCGCCCAGTTCAATGCGGGTCACGACTTCATGCGCAAGCTGGTCGAGAAGCTGAGCGGATACTTTCCTTTGCCTTGAAACAGGGCGTTTTGTGTTCAGATTTGTGCGGAAGGTTTACGAGGGGTGTACAGATTGTGCATGCTTGCCACCCCGGCACTGGCGTGTTCCGCCACGTCCCGGCGGGACCGCATACTTGCGAAGCTAAGTTTTTTCGCGGACAGTCTGCCGCAACGGAACCTGAAACAAAAAGGGGGAGGGGAATATGCCGGCCAAGAACCGTTTTGCCGAGATGCACCAGGAGATCACCGCTTGGCGCCATCACCTGCACGAGAACCCCGAACTGATGTACGAGGTGCACGAGACTGCCGCCTTTGTGGTGGAGCGGCTTAAGGAGTTCGGCGTCACCGATATCACCACTGGCGTGGGCAAGACCGGGGTGGTGGCGGTGATCGAGGGCAGGACCAATACCTCCGGTCGCGCTATCGGCCTGCGCGCTGATATGGACGCGCTGCCAATCCCTGAGGCCTCGGGAGTGGGCTACGCCTCGAAGACACCTGGCGTGATGCATGCCTGCGGCCATGACGGCCACACCTCGATCCTGCTGGGTGCGGCTAAGTATCTTGCAGAGACACGGAATTTTGACGGCAAAGCAGTGCTGATCTTCCAACCGGCCGAGGAAGGCGGCGCAGGCGGCAAGGCGATGTGCGACGACGGGCTGATGGACCGATGGGGTATCCAGGAGGTCTATGGCCTGCACAATATGCCCGGCCTTCCGGTGGGCGAATTTGCCATCCGCCCCGGTCCGCTGATGGCGTCTTCGGATGAGTTCATCATCACCGTCACCGGCAAGGGCGGCCACGCCGCTGCCCCGCATGATGCGATCGACACCACGCTTGTGGCCTCTCAGATCGTGGTCTCGCTGCATTCGATCGTCTCGCGCAACGTCGACCCAGTGAAACGGGTGGTGCTGACCGTCGGCACGTTTGAGACCGACAGCACGGCGTCAAACGTGATTGCCCATACCGCCAAGCTGCAAGGCACCGTCCGAACCCTGGATCCGGAGTACCGCACCCAGGCCGGGGATTGGGTGCGCCGGGTTGCCGAAAGCACCGCATCGGCCTTTGGTGCCACGGCGGAGGTCGAATGGGTTCCTGGCTATCCTGTTACTATCAATGATGAAAACGGCACCGCCCACGCGATTGAAGCGGCGCAGGCGGTCTCTGCCAAGGTCGATGCCGAGACCCCGCCAATTATGCCATCCGAGGATTTCTCTTATATGCTGGAGCAGCGCCCCGGCGCCTATATCTTCCTCGGCAACGGCGACACTCAGATGTGCCACCACCCGGCCTATGTCTTTGACGACGAAGCGATTCCCTTGGGATGCAGCTGGTTTGCCGAGCTGGTGGAACGAAGAATGCCTGCGGCCTGAGGCTGCGGGGAAAAGACAACCAAAGGAGCGAGAAATGCCGGTCAAGAACCGCTTTGCCGAACTGCAGGATGAAATCACCGCCTGGCGCCGTGACATCCACGAAAACCCGGAAATCCTGTTCGAAACCCACCGTACCAGCGCGCTGGTGGCGGAAAAGCTGCAGGCCTTCGGCTGCGACGAAGTGG
>NZ_LUKH01000406.1:0-2565 GCF_001593695.1 Leisingera sp. F5
ATGTACCTGGAGGAAGGGTCTTTGCGGGTCGAAACCATGGGCCGCGGCTATGCCTGGCTGGATACCGGCACCCATGGCTCGCTTCTGGATGCTGGCAATTTCGTGCGCACCCTGCAGGAACGCCAGGGGCTGCAGACCGGCTGCCTGGAGGAGATCGCCTACAGCCAGGGCTGGATTGATGCGGACCAGTTGAAGGCACGGGCCGCGAAATTCGCCAAAAACGCCTATGGCGCCTATCTCGAAGGGCTACTGAAGTAGGCGGCAGGCTCCCGCCCGTCATCCGCTATCATAGATAGCCTCTTCCGGTTAGGCTCGGCGCCGCTACGCGGCGTGGGGGTCGCGGCTTGCGGATGCGCTTTCAGGGAATTGATAGGAATTCCTAATAAATTGACAACAATAGCCATTTTCTAGCCACAGCAGTCCCACAGCCATTCTCGATTGCGCCAATAGGCCTGTCCTCGACCGGATTTTTCCTGCGAGGAGCACGCAATGGCACAGCGGCAAACGGAAACCCGCCCTGGGCAGCGCCTTGGCCGCTGCATGCGGCAGCAGCTGCCGTTCCGCACCGGCACGGTGCTGGCCGCCGGCTTGCTAACGGCGGCGCTGGCCGGACCCGCTGCGGCCGTTCAGCCGCCGCCAGCGCAAGAGCCTGCCGCCCTGGTGCCAGTGTCCCGGCAAGTGCTGCCGCCCCTGGCCCATGCCCGGTTCTGCCTGCGCCACCCTGGTCAATGCGCAGTGCACGGCGGCCGCCCGCAGTCTGTCGGCTCCGCAAAGGCGCAGCTGGCCGAGCTGGTGAGGATCAATCTGGCGGTAAACCGGGACATCACCCCGCAAACAGACGGCACCGCGCAGGGAATTGCCGATGAATGGCGACTGAATGCGGTGCGGGGCGATTGCGAAGATTATGCACTTCAAAAGCGTAAAAGGTTAATTAATTTGGGCTGGCCATCCAAATCACTCCGGCTGGCAACGGTGCTGGCACCGGATGGCACCGGCCATGCCGTATTGATTGCACGTTTTCACGGCAGGGATTTTGCCCTGGACAATCTCACAAATGAAATCCGGCCCTGGCGGGAAACCGGATACCGGTTTTTGAAAATCCAATCGGAAACAGATCCAAAAGCCTGGTATTCGGTTGCCGCGCCGCAAGCCGGAGACGGGTTGTCCTGAGCCCCGTTGCCGCAGGTCCGCACCCGCGTCAGGCGCCGCCGCGCCGCACAATCACGCTGAGTGTGCGCCACACGATGCGGGTCTCCATTGCAAAACCCGTATTCGCGATGTAATGCAGATCGGCACGCACTTTGTTCCGCGTGGCATCAATGCCTTCGATATACCCAAGCTCCACCTGGGCCCAGCCGCTGATGCCAGGGCGCACCGCATGCCGCTCCTGATATCCCGGCACGTCGGCCAGAAACCTGCGCGCATGGTGGATATAATCCGGACGCGGTCCGATCAGGCTCATATCTCCCCTAAAAACATTAACAATCTGCGGCAACTCATCCAAACGGGCGCGGCGCAGAAACCGCCCGAGCGGGGTGATCCGCTCTTCTTCCAGCGGGCAATCAGCAGTGCGGCGGATTTCCGGCGCGGGGCGCATTGTCCGGAACTTGTAGGCGGTGAACGGGCGGCAATCCCGCCCCATACGCAGCTGCGAATAAAGCAACGGCCCCCGGTTCCAAAACGGGTTGAGAAGCAGCAGGCCCGCAGCGCACATCAGTGCCAGCGGCAGCAGGATCCCGCTGCTCACAACCAGGTCAAACATCCGCTTGACCCCAGCAAACACAAGGCCGGACAGGGTGCTGCGGCGCGGCGGACGGACTGAATTATTAGGCAAATCCCGTTCTGGGAATTCAAAGTCAAACATTTAGCTTTAGCACCTAAGGTTTAACAGAAATTTTAACCATTCGCCGCAATCAGGCGAGTAAACATTAGGCAACTATGTGCTGTGTAGAAATTGTGTCAATTGATTCCAAAAAAGACACAGTTAAACATTCATAAGTTGTTATTAAATTGAAGCGCGCCCCGCCGCCGCAGGATCCAGCCTTCGTACGGGGCGGAGAGTCTTGAGCGTTCCAGATAGGTTTCCAGTAGCCGTTCCGGCAGGCCGAGAGCCCGGCCCATCACAGCCAGGCGCAGCCAAAGATCGCCGTCAAGCGGCTGCCGGGCCAGCGCCGCCTCAAGCTGGCGCAGGGCGGCTTTCCGGGCCGCAGCTGCCTCCGGGTCCGATGCGGGCAGCAGCGGGTTCAGGCCTTTTGCCGCTGCTATCAGATCTGCCGCGTATAGATGCAAAACCGCCCCGCTGCGGTGCAGATGCGGATCAAACACCGCTGCCGCTCCGGCTGGCGCGGCCAGCAGCGCCGCCACCAGCCCGCTGTCCGCCGACTCCAGCCGCCCGGCCCCGGCCTCTGCAGCCAGGCGGTGATGCGACTGGTGGTTCAGATGGCCGCGCAAACCCTGCCATTGCAGCCCTGCGCACAGGGCCGCCAGCGCCAGAAGCAGGGCCTTAGCTGTCATGGTAATAGCGGGCGTAGGCCCTCCCGTAGCCATAAGACGACCCCTCGCAAC
>NZ_LUKH01000407.1:0-2562 GCF_001593695.1 Leisingera sp. F5
ACCGAACAGGCCGTCCTTCGGGGCGGCCTTTCGCTTTTGGTGATTTGCGCGTACCTTCCCCCAAGCAGAAATCCTTGTGCGGAATCACCTTTGCGCATAAGAACAGAGCAAGAACACGAACACACGGGCAGAGCAGAATGCTGACATCGGTAGAACTATGCGCAGGCGCGGGCGGCCAGGCCTTGGGGCTGGAGGCGGCGGGCTTTGACCACACGGCGCTGGTTGAGATCGACAAGCATTGCTGCGCCACTCTGCGCCACAACCGCCCCGCTTGGAACGTGCTGGAAGAGGACGTGCGCAAATTCAAGGACGTGGCGGGCGATTACAAAGGTATCGACCTGTTGGCGGGCGGATTGCCCTGCCCGCCGTTTTCCGTGGCCGGCAAGCAACTGGGTGAAAAAGACGAGCGCAACCTGTTTGATGACGCGATCGAGATCGTGGACGCCACCCGCCCGCGCGCGGTGATGATCGAAAACGTGCGCGGCTTTCTGGACGCGGTGTTTCATGACTACCGCGAAAAGCTGAAGAAACAGCTGTCCAAGCTGGGGTATGTGACCGACTGGCGGCTGCTGAATGCGTCGGATTATGGCGTGCCGCAGTTGCGTCCGCGGGTGGCGATTGTCGCCCTGCGCAAGGAATTCGCAGGCCAATTCAACTGGCCCGAGCCGCTGCCGCACAATCCGCGCACAGTTGGCGAAACCCTGATCGACCTGATGAAGGAACGCGGCTGGCGCGGGGCGGACGACTGGGCCGCCAAGGCGGATGAAATTGCCCCCACCATCGTCGGCGGTTCCAAGAAACACGGGGGGCCGGATCTGGGGCCGACCCGCGCCCGTCGGGCCTGGGCAGCCTTGGGGGTTGAGGGACGCACCATCGCCTATGAGGCGCCAGATCCGTTCCACAACGACATGCCGCGCCTCACGGTGCGGATGGTGGCGCGCATCCAGGGCTTCCCCGACGCGTGGCATTTCACCGGCGCCAAGACCAACGCCTACCGCCAGGTCGGCAATGCCTTTCCGCCGCCGGTGGCCGAGGCCGTGGCGCGGGAGCTGAGAGCAGCAATTGCCAAGCCGAAACTGCATGCAGTGCGAGCGTAGCGACAGCACGTTAGGGGCCATGTCCGGTCGTGCGCGGAACGCTGTATGAAACAGAAACTTCCCAACAGTCTTATTCTGCCCGGCCACCCGGATTTCACAGTCCTTTGCGAACTGGCGGAGGAGATCACGACGCGTGCAGGCGGCGCCTTGGCGTTGGAACACGACGTGCCGCAGATGCTGCGGCAATGCATCGACGACGTGATCATGACGCCCAAGACCGGGCGGCGCGCCTATGAAGAGCTGGAGAAGACCGAAAAGACCTATATCGGAACGCGGGTCGAGATTGAGCTGCGGGCGCTGCTGCGCTTGCGCAAGGGGCGGCTGGATACCGAGATCCTGGGCCGGGACGTGGACATCAAGCACACCATGGGCACGAACTGGATGATCCCCACCGAGGCGCTGGATTGCGCCTGCCTGCTGGTGGCGGCGGATGAGGTGCGGGCGCGCTGCTATCTGGGGCTGGTCATTGCCCGGCGTGACTACCTGACAGCCGGCCAGAACAAGGACGCCAAGCGCAGTATTTCTGCCGAGGGGTTCCGCCATATCCTGTGGCTGCTGAAGGACCAGCCCTACCCGGCCAACTTCTGGCGCACTGCAGAGGAGACAGCGGTGGACAGGATCTTTGCCGGCAGAACGGGAAATGAGCGGATGGCGCAGCTGTTCCGGCAGATCCGGGGCCGCCCCATCCCCCGCGACGTGGTTGAGGCGGTGGCGCAGCAGAAGGACTTCATGCGGCGGATCCGGGCGGATGGCGGAACCGGGACCCGCGATATTCTAGCCCGCGAGCAGATCGTGCTGCTGGAAGGCCAGAAGGATGCCCAGCTGATCAAGGCGCTGGAGCTGCCGCCCTGCCCGGCCAGTGCTTTTGTTTCCTGCCGGATTGAAAGCAGCTACCATGCCCGCATGGTGGAACAATCCAGGCATCACGTGGAATGGCCGACACCCTGACACCCGAGCGGCGCAGTGCCAATATGGCAAAGATCCGCGGCAAGCACACCAAGCCGGAGATGCTGGTGCGGCGGATGGTGCACGGGCTTGGCTTTCGCTACCGGCTGCACCGCAAGGACCTGCCCGGCAAACCCGATCTGGTGTTCGGCCCGCGCCGCAAGGTGATCTTTGTGCATGGCTGTTTCTGGCATTTGCACAGTTGCCGGGATGGGCGCATCCCCGGAACGCGCCGCGACTATTGGGAACCCAAACTGATGCGCAACAAGCAGCGCGATGCCGAACATCTGGCCGCGCTGCAAATGGCCGGCTGGCAGGTGCTGACCGTCTGGGAATGCGAGATCCAGGACGGCGAGGCCTTGCAGATCCGCCTGCGAAGCTTCCTGGAAAGCGAAGATTAGCGCTTATCCACAGATACTTGCGCGGTTCTCAAAATTTCCTCTTGCAGCCCGATTGGGAACGCCCTAAACACCGCCTCACCGAATGGCAGCGCGGGCGTAGCTCAGGGGTAGAGCATAAC
>NZ_LUKH01000408.1:0-2561 GCF_001593695.1 Leisingera sp. F5
GCGGTGGCGGATTTGAAAGAAAGCGGCCTGGCGGAGATGAAGGCGCCGACCGGCACCTTCCTGGCCTATGCAACGGCACCCGGCGATGTGGCGCTGGACGGGGAGGGGGCGAACAGCCCGTTCACTGCGGCGCTGGCGCGCGAGATCACCGCGCCGGGGCGGCCGGTGGAACAGGTCTTCAAGCAGGTGCGCCGGGCGGTCCTGGAGCAAAGCGGCGGCAGCCAGACACCCTGGGACACGTCCTCGCTGGTGAGTGATTTTGTCTTCGCAGAGGCCGGGCCCGAGGTGGTGATGAGCGCCGCGGAGGTGCAGGAAATGCAGATCTGGACCTCGGTCAAGGCATCGCGGGATGCGATGCAGATCATGCTGTTCCTGCGCGGCTATGGCGATGGTAAATACGCGGATGAGGCCCGCGCCATATTGGGGGAGCTGATGGCGGAAGAGCTGCAGGGCGGTGCTCCCGCACCGGCAGTTGCGGCTGCGGCCCCTGCACAGGACGCCGAAGCGGCGATGTTCCTGGCGGCGCAGGGTGATGGCAGCAAGGCGGCCTATGAGGCCTATCTGATGGCCCATCCGGAGGGCCGGTTTGCGGAGATGGCGTCCGCCGAGCTGGCGGCGATGCGGGCTGGCGCGGGCCAGGACCCGAAGGCTGGCAGCGAGGTGGCGGCAGCGGCCCAGCAACCTGAGCCGGAGCCGGTGAAACTGGCGGAACCCGGCCCGGTGACCTATGCCAGCCCGCTGCATACGGAGATGGCTGAGATTTCCGGGCTGACCCTGGCAGAAGCGGTGACCCGCTCGCCGGCTTTTCCGCCGGTTGAAGGCCTGCCGGAGAGCTATTGGAAGGACCAGGCCTGCAGCTCTTGCCACCAGTGGACGCGGGAGCGGCTGTGCACGCAGGGCAACACGTATCTCAGCCTCAACATGCAGCGCTCGTTGGGCAAGCAGCACCCGTTCGGCGGGGCATTGAAACAGGCGCTGAAGAGCTGGGCCGCGGGCGGTTGCCAGTAACGGCCGCAGCCCCAGGCGCAGCGACGCAGGAGAGGGGCTCCCGCCTGGTCCGGCGCATTTCACGAAATGCACCTTCCCAGTTGGGCGCGGCGCTGTGCTTCGCACAGCGCGGGGTTTCACCTTCGGGAAAGCAGACCCTTCGCAATACGGCATTTGCGGGTTGATTTGCTGAGAAGTGCTTAAGGGCAGGTTTGCCCTTAAGACACCATGCCGAGGATAATCCTCCCATTGCGGCCTCAGGGGTGAACCACGCGTGCCGGGCGGCTGCTGACGCAGCCCTTGACCCCGTAAAGAGCGGGGGAGAGCGCTGCGCATTAGCGCTGCGCCGGGCCCAAGGCCGCCAAGGTGCGGCGGCGCAAGCCGCGCGCCTGCGGGCGCGGGAGTACTGCCCTGGCGGCAGGGGTTACGGGGCGTGGGTCGTGATCAGGAAATAGACCCATTCGCCTTTGAAGTCCGGGTGCCGGCCGCGGGCCACCGCCACTTGGGTGCGCAGGTACTCCAGGTAGGGGACTGCAGGCTCGCTGATCGGGCGGGTGCCTTCGTAGAGAGGGTGGGAGGCGGCGAAGGCGACGGCGATTTCCTGGCCGTAGGGCGGGCCGACGGTGATTTGCAGGCCCGGGTCTCCCGCTTGTTTGGCGCCGACGCGCAGGGCGCTTTGGGGGGGTGCCTCCGCCAGCGGCACCAGCTCGTTCGGCGACAGGTGCAGGACTGCTCCGCCGGCGTCGAAATAGTCGACATAGACGTAAGCCGGATAGTCGGGGGCGGTGAGGTCGAAGAACAGCCGCTCGCCGCCGGAATAGTCGAGCACCCGGGCATGGGCGTCTTCCCCCACCAGCAGCGGGTTGGTGATCTGGTCGGTGCTTTGCGGCAGGCCGACGTTTGCGATCCCCGCCAGCGCGCCGCATTGCGGGCGGGGCAGCAGGCGCATCTGGTCGGAGACGGTGATATCGGCGCCCATCTGCGCCTGCAGCGCGGTCAGAACGGGTGACCGCAAACCATTCTCGGGCAGGTGGCCGCGGACCTCCAGCGTGGTGGTTTCCGGGACAAAGGCGACCTGCAGGCGGGAGCAGGGGACGGCGGCGAGGATGCCGGAGACACCATCGCGCAATGGATCGCCTTCGGCCACTGCATCGCCCGGCTGCATGAAGCTTTGGAAGGCGGCGAGGGAGACCGGGTCTATGTCGCCGCTGCCGCCCTGGAAGGCCAGTGCCGCCTTGATGCGGGGCGGGTCTGGGATCGCGGCTGGAGTTCGCCGGGTGGCTTTCGCCCGCGGCAGTGAAATCATTGGCAGAATAGAACGGGCGGAAGATCACGTCGTCCTCCCCCTCGCCGCTGATCCCGGTCACGCTGTTCAAGCCGTAAATCTCAAAATCCAGACCCGCGGTCCGGTTCGGGATCACGTGGTGTTCGGTATCAATCGGCGCAATCCGCACCCGGTCGCAGCGTTTTTCAAACAGGTTCACGGCCGGCACCGTGTTCAGCTTGAACACGTCCGGCACCACGATCGGGGCGATCTCCGGCATCCCTTCACGCAGCAGGATATACAGATCCAC
>NZ_LUKH01000409.1:0-2555 GCF_001593695.1 Leisingera sp. F5
CTATCGCAAGGGGGCAGGCTCTATCCGGGAATACTTAAACAGCCGAAGGAAACCGTACTGATGAAGCTGCATTCATTTTGCGGGCATCAGCCGCTGGCAGCTTCCTCACAATCCTTCACATCCCGTTTTAGCAGGAACTGGTTCTTAAAGTTCTTCAAGCCAAACATGACGTCCGCCTTTGCGATATCATCGCTGGCGTGGATCTCGTGCTCAAGAAACCCTTTCAGCGCATCAGCGTCATCGCTGACCAGCTCAACGATCAGGTCATAGCGGCCCGCGACCCACAGGATGAAAACGACGCGCGGGTCCCTCTCCAGCCTTTCCGCCACCTGCCGCGGGGTTACCCCGGCTGCGACGTTCAGCCCGATCATCGCGTCGGTGGTGTATTCCGTGGCCACCGGATCCGACATCGCCACGATCCGCAGCATGTTGTTCTCCCGCAGGCCGCTCACCCGGTTGCGGATTGTGCCTTCGGAAACCTCCAGTTTCTGGGCAATTTCTGAAAATGCCATCCGCCCGTCCTGCTGCAGCAGCCGGATGATCTGCTGATTCAGATCGTCCCCTGGAGAACGGATGCTTTGACTGGCGCGCTTGCTGCGCGCAGAGGATTGCTGCTTGCCTGCCATATGCCTGCTGCCCGGTTACTGTATCCGCAACCGACCATAAGCATCCATGGCGGAATTCGCAAACCACTCACGCGGCATTTCCCGTTTCCAGGAGCCTGCAATCCAGCGCCTTCGCCCGGACACGCCGCAAATGCCCTGCTGCAGGCACGGTGTCCGGCAGATCTCCTGCTATAAAAAGCGATTCCCGGCACTGACCCGACTTATACATGCGAATTTCGCACTCACTTGACGCTTTCTGAACAGCTTTCTCCTATTTCTTGTCTGAAAATTCCACAACACGACGAATATCGTAAAAAAATGTTGCCAAATCGTGCGATTTTCGCAAACATGACATCCAAGTCCTGCGAATGGCGCAGAACCTGAAACGGGACAGTCAGTGCAAGAACAGTTTCCATGCGCATGGCCCATAAAGCCGCTGTGCATGTGGCAGTGTCGAAGGGAGGACAAATGACAATTGCCGAAGAAAAAGCACGGGTAGCCGGAGGGCCTCAGCATGGCCTGACCGCGGACGCCTACCGCAGCAAGGGCATCTGGCAACGGGAATGCCAGACGGTCCTGTCCAAGAACTGGGTGTTCATCGGTTTTGCCCATCAGATCGCCAATCCCGGCGATGCCAACCCGGTCAGCTGCGCCGGTCTGCCGTTGTTGACGGTACGCGATCAGGACGACAGCATCCAGGTGTTCCACAACGTCTGCCTGCACCGTTGCATGACGTTGGTGGACAAGCCCAAGAACGTCGGCAAGCTGATCCGCTGCCCCTATCACGCCTGGGCCTATGACCTGGAGGGCCGACTGCGCGCCGCACCGCATTTTGCCGGCACCGGCAAGCAGGAATTTGACGGTTTCGATCTGAAGGAGCACCGCCTGAAGCCTGTGCGCACCCATGTCTGGCACGACTGGATCTTCGTCAATCTGGACGGCAACGCGCCGGAGTTCGAAGAGTATGCCGCACCGCTGATCAACCGTCTTGAAGGGATGGATTTTGCCAAGGTGGAACCGATCGGCCTCCTCGATTTCGGCGAGATCGACACCAACTGGAAACTGATCATGGAGAACTTCATCGAGCCCTACCATGTCCAGTTCGTGCATACCTCGACCACCGACCAGCCGCTGGAGGATCACTATACCATCACCGACGGCAACTGCATCGGCAGCGCCGTGGATCTGAAGGAGGAGATCGGCACCTCCGGCAGCCTCGGAGTCAGCTCGCGCTATCTGACGCTTTATCCCAACTTCATCCTGGGGCGATACTTCCCCGACCAGCTGGGCGTCTACCTGAACGTACCCATCGGCCCCGGCAAGATGCGCCAGTACCGCGCGCTTTACACCACCGAAGGCGAGGAGCTGAGCGCCGAGGAAATCGAATGCCTGAAAACACTTTGGTGGGATGTCCACAAGGAAGACCACGAGATGGTCGAACGCATGTTCGAAGGCCGCAAATCTCCAGTTGCGGCCGATGGCGGCCTGCTGTCGCCCGCCTGGGAAGACAGCGTCCGCGCTTTCCAGGACCTGATTGAACGCGACTTGGCCAGTTCCGGGGCCAGCACTGTGGCAACCGATCCGGCAAACGCCTGAATCAAAAGGAACAAACCAAATGAGTGACCCCATTTCCAAGGGTTTCCGCCTAGCCCACACGATGATGCGGGTGATGGACATGGAGAAATCGCTGGAATTCTACTGCGGAATTCTGGGCATGGAGGTGCTGCGCCGCACCGACTACCCCGAGGGCAAATTCACCAACACCTTCATCGGCTACGGCCCGGAGGCGGAGTCGCCGGCGCTGGAGCTCACCGCAAACTGGGACCAGGAAGAGCCCTATGACAAGGGCAATGGCTGGGGCCATATCTGCATCGAAACGCCGGATGTCTATGCCGCCTGCGAGCAGCTGGCCGCCGCGGGCGTGAAGATCACCCGCCCGCCGGGGCCGAT
>NZ_LUKH01000410.1:0-2555 GCF_001593695.1 Leisingera sp. F5
AAGGTGCATGACTACATGTCGGATGACAACTGCCCCGCGCTGAGCTTCTAATAGAGAAAGCCCCAGGCCATGACGGATTCACTTCACACTCTGTTTGCGGCCTGGGGCGACCCATCGCCCGACACCCGCGCCGAAAAGACGGACGCCGCAATCGGGCCCGGATTTTATTTCTCCGATCCCAACAATCCTGCCCCCATCGAAGGGCGCGACGCCTATCTGGATTACATCACGCAGTTCAGCGCGATGATGCCGGGCGCCGCGGCCAGGGTGGTTGCCATTTCGGAACACCACGGCCATGCGCGCGCCACGGTGGATTTCGAAAAAGACGGCCAGCGCATGGTGCGCGGCCAGTATTTTGCCGATCTTGAAGACGGCAAGGTGGTGCGGCTGATCGGATTTACAGGCATTGGAGAGCCCGATTGACCGCCCCCGCCATTGAACTCAAAGGCATCTCCAAAGCCTTTGGCCCGGTCCAGGCGAACAAGGACATTTCCATCAGGGTCGCCCCCGGCACAATTCACGGGATCATCGGTGAAAACGGTGCAGGCAAATCGACGCTGATGTCGATCCTCTACGGCTTTTACAAGGCCGACAAAGGCGAGGTCTGGATCAAGGGACAGCAGACCGCGATCCCCGACAGTCAGGCGGCGATTGCCGCAGGCATCGGCATGGTGTTCCAGCATTTCAAGCTGGTGGAGAATTTCACTGTGCTGGAAAACATCGTGCTAGGGGCCGAGGACAGCGGCATGCTGATGCCCTCGCTGCGCCGCGCCCGCAAGGAACTGAAGGCGCTGGAGGAGGAATACGAGCTGTTCGTGGACCCCGACGCCCGCATCGACGAGATCGGCGTCGGCATGCAGCAGCGGGTTGAGATCCTGAAGGCGCTGTACCGCAAGGCGGAAATCCTGATCCTGGACGAGCCGACCGGCGTGCTGACGCCGTCCGAGGCGGACCAGCTGTTCCGTATCCTCGACCGGCTGCGGGCAGAAGGAAAGACCATCATCCTGATCACCCACAAGCTGCGGGAGATCATGGAGTATACCGATACGGTTTCCGTGATGCGGCGCGGTGAGATGACCGCCACCGTCAAGACCGCGGAAACCAGCCCCGAACACCTGGCCGAACTAATGGTGGGCCGCAAGGTGCTGCTGCGCGTCGACAAGGTGCCGGCCCGGCCCGGCGCGCCGATCCTTGAAATTGAAAACCTGCGGGTGGTGGACGAGGTCGGCGTTGAGCGCGTCAAAGGCATCGACCTGACCGTGCGTGCAGGTGAGATTGTCGGCATCGCAGGGGTGGCCGGCAATGGACAGTCGGAGCTGCTGGAAGTCTTGGGCGGCATGCGGGCAGGCAGCGGCAGTATCAAACTGCATGGCACCTCTTTGCCGCTTGAGGGCTCGGGCGCGGACGCCAGCGCGCGGCGACTCGCCCATATCGGCCATGTCCCGGAGGACCGTCAGCGCGAGGGTCTCATCATGGATTTCCACGCCTGGGAGAATGTGGCCTTCGGCTATCATCGCGATCCGGCCTACAACAGCGGCCTGCTGATGGATAATGCCGCCCTGCGGGCGGATACCGCAGCCAAGATGGAGAAATTCGACGTGCGCCCGCCCGATCCCTGGCTGGCCGCCAAAAGCTTTTCCGGCGGCAACCAGCAGAAAATCGTGGTGGCGCGGGAGATCGAGCGCAACCCGGAGCTTTTGCTGATCGGCCAGCCGACCCGCGGCGTCGATATCGGCGCGATTGAGTTCATTCACAAACAGATCGTAGCTTTGCGCGATCAGGGCAAGGCGATCCTGCTGGTCTCGGTCGAACTGGAGGAGATCCTGTCGCTGGCGGACAGGGTTGCGGTGATGTTCGACGGCATGATCATGGGGGAGCGCCCCGCCGATCAGACCGACGAGAAAGAGCTTGGCCTGCTGATGGCCGGTGTCGCGGGGGAGGCCGCGTAGATGTTTGCAAGAAAATTGAGCAACGCAGGTCAGCACCCGGCTCTGAGGGGGCGGGAAACACCCTCCCGCGGGGAGGGCCGGGCGCTGACCGGGCTGCTTCGTACCCCGGTCAAAGATGCAAATCTGGGGGCCGCGTAAATGGATAAAATGCCGAAATGGGCAGATGTGGTTCTGATCCCGCTGATCAGCCTTTTGCTGGCCGCGATCCTGTCAGCTTTGGTGATCCTCGGGATCGGAGAAGACCCGGTGGCCGCGGTCAAGCTGATGGTTCAGGGCGCACTGGGGTCCACCTATGGCTGGGGTTACACGCTTTATTACGCCACCAATTTCATGTTCACCGGCCTGGCGGTGGCGGTGGCCGCGCACGCCGGCCTGTTCAACATCGGCGGCGAGGGCCAGGCGATGCTGGGCGGGCTTGGCGTGGCGCTGGTCTGCCTGCTGATCCCCTGGCCGCATTGGTCGCTGGCGCTGGTTTTTGCCGCCTTGGGTGCCGGGATTTTCGGCGCTGCCTGGGCTGCAATCCCTGCCTACCTGCAGGCCAAACGCGGCAGCCATATCGTGATCACCACCATCATGTTCAACTTCATCGCCGCGGCGGTGCTGAAC
>NZ_LUKH01000411.1:0-2544 GCF_001593695.1 Leisingera sp. F5
CGGTCACAGCACGCGGGCGTTTAATCTTGGCCGAAACGCCCGGCAGGTTCGGGCTGGCCTCATCGTGTTCACGCAGCTCGATCGAGGAATGCAGGATTTCCGGGTTGGCCAGCTTCACTGCGCGGCCGCGTTCAGTGGAACCATCCACCACCGCCAGCCGCAGCATCACGCCGATCTGGCTGGCGGCCAGACCCACGCCAGGCATCGCATCCATGGTATCGACCATATCATTCCAGATTTCACGGATCTCGTCGGTGATCCCGGTGACATCTTCAGCCCTTGAGCGCAGGCGTTTGTCAGGCCAGGGCAGACAGGTTCGGACGGTCATATTTGGAATATCCCTCAGGCGCGGGCGCGTTCGCGCTTCAGCTTCTGCATCTTGCGGGTGATCATCTGGCGCTTCAGCGGCTTCAGGTGATCGATGAACAGCTTGCCGTTCAAGTGGTCGATCTCATGCTGCAAGCAAGTGGCCCAAAGCCCGTCAAACGTTTCGCGCTGCGCATTGCCGTCGCGGTCCATCCATTCGACTTCCACGACCCTGGGACGGGTAACTTCGGCATACTGGTCCGGGATCGACAGACAGCCTTCCTCATAAACGTTGGTGTCGTCGGAGGAAGACAGGATTTGCGGATTGAACATCACCAGCGGACGCGCATCGCCGTCCTCTTCCTTGATGCAATCCAGCACGATCAGCCGTTGCAGAATACCGATCTGCGGCGCCGCCAGGCCAATGCCGGGGGCTGCATACATGGTTTCCAGCATATCATCCGCCAGCACGCGCAAGTCATCGCTCAGGTCCGGCACAGGCACGCAGACCTTTTTCAGGCGGGGGTCGGGATGGATCAGGATCGGTCGTTTCATGCGCTTCATGTATGCGATTGCAGGCCCCATCGCAACGCCCCCTTGCGCGCGCCGCTGCAGCGATTAGCTTCGCAGTTAAAGTTAAGGGCAACGACACGGGAAACCACCACATGAATTTTGACAAACTCACCGACCGCCGCGGCACTCACAGCTCGAAGTGGGACAAGATGGAGAAGCTGTTCGGCGTCTCCCCCGAGGACGGTCTGGCGATGTGGACGGCGGACTCCGACTATGAGACTGCGCCTTGTGTCATCGAGGCAGTCAAACAGGCCGCAGAGCACGGCGTGTTCGGTTATTCCTGGCAGCACCCGGAATATCTGCAGGCAGTTCAATGGTGGATGAAGACCCGGCATAGTTGGGACATTAAAACTGATTGGGTGCTGACCTCGCAAGGTTTGGGCAATGCCATTGCCCTCTGCCTGGATGTCTGGAGCCAGCCGGGTGACGGCGCCGTCATCTTCTCGCCCGTCTACCATGAGTTTGCCCACAAGGTGAACAAATCCGGCCGCAAGGTCACCGAGTGCCCGCTGGCGCGCGACGGCGACACTTACAATCTGGACCTCGACGATGCGCAATCGCGCCTGAACGGAACCGAGAAGCTGCTGCTTTGGTGCTCGCCGCAGAACCCTTCGGGCCGGGTCTGGACACCGGAAGAGCTGCGCGAAGTGGCGGACTTTGCCAAACGCAACGATCTGACCCTGGTCTCCGACGAAATCCACCACGATCTGGTCTATCCCGGCAGCACCTTTGTCCCAATGGACGTGGCGGCTCCCTATGCACGCGCCTGGACAGTGACGCTGACCGCGCCATCCAAGACCTTCAACATTGCCGGTCAAAGAACCGGCAACATGATCATTCCGGACCCGGAGCTGCGCGCCGCAATGCGTCACCGGCAGGACACGCTGGATTATGATCCCAGCGCGCTTGGTGTTGCGATGATCACTGCCGCCTACTCGCCCGAGGGTGCGGAATGGGTCGACGCCCAGGTCGCCCACCTGGAGGGCAACAGGAAATTGTTTGATGAGACCGTGAACGCGTTACCGGGGCTAAAATCTCTGCCGTTGCAATCGACCTATCTGGCCTGGGTGGATTTCTCCGGCACCGGCATGAGCCGCGAGGAATTCATCAAACGGCTGCGCGAAGGCGCCAAAATCGCCACCTCGCCTGGTGATGGCTTTGGTGCCGGCGGCGAATTCATGGAACGGTTCAACCTGGCCACCCAGCGCTCCCGTGTCGAAGAAGCCTGCCGCCGCCTGTCCGCAGCCTTCTCGGATCTTCAGTAGGCATGAAGCGCCTGCTGCGCCTTCTGGCGCTGGTTGTTCTGACCGGCGCCGCCTGGCAGGCCTTTGCCCCGCGGCCCGCGCCGCCGCCGCAGGCTGCGGCGGTGGAGCGGATCGACCGCATCCTGATCGAGAAATCCGCCCGCCGCCTGACCGCCAGCCACGGCGGCGAAACGGTACTGGAGTTTCCCATCGCGCTAGGGTTCGAACCCGCAGGCGACAAGTTTCAGGAAGGTGACGGCAAAACGCCCGAAGGCACCTTTCTGATCGACCGGCGCAACCCCAACAGTGCCTATCATCTGTCTCTGGGAATCAATTATCCGCAGCCCGAAGACAGGGTGCAGGCCAACGCGGCCGGGGTCAGCCCCGGCGGCGACATCTTCATTCATGGACAGCCGAATTC
>NZ_LUKH01000412.1:0-2544 GCF_001593695.1 Leisingera sp. F5
GGTCTCTCCTGAACGGCTGGCCAAGGCATTGGACAGCGTTATGCAGGGGCGCGAGGGCGCGATCTATTTATCCGCCCGCCAGGCTGTTCTGGAACAACCGGACCGCCGCGCCAGTCTTCACAAACAGATGCAGGAAAACATACGGGACCTGGGTGCAACGCAAGCATTCGGCATCGCAACGATATTCAAACAGGAGCTGCCGCAAGGCCTTGCCCGCATAACCAAAGCTCAGAAAACAGAAGATTTCGGATCGCTTGCAAAAGAAGCGCACCGCGCCAGAGGGGCTGCCAGCACCTTTGGACAGCAGGACCTTGCCGCGCTGCTGGCAGCATTGGAAACAGGCGCCGAACAAGGGGATTTGGACGCAACCAAGGACCAGCTGGAAAAGCTGACAGTCTTGGTCCCGCAAATCCTGGAGGCGCTGGCCGCAGTGCTGCGCGAGTGTGAATCCGTCAGTTCAAAGGCGCCGTGAACACATAACCTTCACCATGCACGGTGGTGATCACCCGCGGATTGGCGGGATCCTCCTCCAGCTTGCCGCGCAGGCGCCGGATCAGCACATCCACGGTACGGGGGTTTGCGCCGTATTGCCGGTGGGTGACCCGGCTCATCAGTGCATCGCGCGAGGCCACCTCCCCTGCCCGGCTGATCAGCATGTCCAGCACTTCGAATTCGGCCCGGGTCAGGGAAATGCTGTTACCCTGCACCGTTTGCAGATGCCGCGCCGCGACGTCGAACTGAAATTTCCCGAACTTGTAGATCCGGCGTGACAAACGCCGGACATCCTGCGTCCGCCGCAGCAGGTTTTTCAGCCTAGCCAGCAATTCGCGCCGATTGAAGGGCTTGCAGACATAATCATCCGCGCCAAGTTCCAGCCCGACAATCCGGTCAATCTCATCATCCCGGCCTGTCACCAGGATGATCCCCAACTCGGACTTGGCACGCTGTTCCCGCGTAATCTGCAGCCCGTCTTTTCCGGGCAGGTTGATGTCGACGAGCAGAAGATCAACATCCTGTTCCTCAAGTATGCTTTCCGCGTCTTCGGCAGTCTCAGCCTGCGAAACATTGTACCCTTGGGCATCCAGGTAACTGGCGAGAGTGGCCCGGGTGACGGGCTCGTCCTCAATGATCAAAATATGCGCCATGATTTTGAAGCCCCCGCAATTATTCCTATCGGTTAACAAATTTTAACAAAACTGACCAGCCTGTTCATCCCGCCGGGCTGACCTGTTCACAACTGCTGCCTAACTTCTTGTCTCGAAAGCCCGGCTTTCAAAACGCGGAAAGGCTCAGGCCATCAGGACCAGGGCTGCGACAACAGGGAGACACACATGAAATACCGGCAATGCCTAATGGCCAGCGCTGCGGCCATGATGATGACGGCCCCGATGGCGATGGCCGAGGATTCCTCGGACCCTATCATCATTCCGATCCATAACTGGTCGAGCCAGATCGTGATGAGCCACGTTGTCGGACAAATCTTTGAATCGATGGGCAACAGTGTCGAATACGTATCGACCGACAGCCAGGCAGTCTATGAATCCGTCCGCCTTGGCGATGTGACCCTGGAACTGGAAGTCTGGGAAGGCGCCTTTGGCAAGTCCTTCAACGAGGCGCTGTCCAAAGGCGGCCTGCATGACGCAGGCGACCATAACGCCGTGACCCGCGAAGACTGGTGGTACCCGGCCTGGACCAAAGACGCCTGCCCTGGCCTGCCAAGCTGGGAAGCGCTGAACGACTGCGCTGCAGCCTTTGCCACACCTGAAACGGGCGACAAGGGCCGCTTCCTGGGCGGTCCTGTTGACTGGCTCAAGCACGACGCCGAGCGTGTCGAGGCGCTGAACATGAACTTCACAGTTGTGAACGCAGGGTCTGCCTCGGCGCTCTGGGCCGAAGTTGCCGCAGCGGAAAGGACCAAAAAGC
The DNA here is from genome assembly GCF_001593695.1 of Leisingera sp. F5. Lineage (NCBI taxonomy): Bacteria > Pseudomonadati > Pseudomonadota > Alphaproteobacteria > Rhodobacterales > Roseobacteraceae > Leisingera > Leisingera sp. F5. Next base: position 1,924 of record NZ_LUKH01000412.1, read on the forward strand.
CGGTGGTGATCTTCAACTGGACACCGAACTTTGCCGAAGCTGTCTGGCCAGGTGAATTCGTCGAGTTTCCCACCTGGGTCGAGGGCTGCGACAAGGACCCGTCCGTCGGCCCGAACCCGGATGCCACCTATGACTGCGGCAATCCGGCCAACGGCTACCTGAAGAAAGCCGCTTGGGACGGCATGAAGGAGAAATGGCCGGCGGCCTATGAAACGCTGACTGAAATCAGCTTCACCAACCCGCAAATCGCAGAAATGGCCAAGCTGGTCGACATTGACGAGATGGAGCCAGAGGACGCCGCAGCTGAATGGCTGGCCGCGAATGAGGGTCTTTGGAAGCCCTGGACCGGTTCCTGATTCCCCCTTCAGAATCTTTATTCCGGGGCGGCGCGCTGCCCCGGTTTCCCTGCCAATGAAAGAAAAGCCATGACCGCCGCCACCCCCGTCATTTCCTGCAAAAACGTCTGGAAGCTGTTTGGCGCCCAACCGGAACAGTATCTGAAGTCGCTGACCGGCAACCCCGGCTTTGATGAGATCCGCCAGGCTGGCTACATCGCAGCAGTGCGTGACGTCTCCCTGGATATCGCCAAGGGGGAAATGCTGGTGATCATGGGGCTGTCAG
>NZ_LUKH01000413.1:0-2538 GCF_001593695.1 Leisingera sp. F5
TCCCCGGCTACGGCATGGCGGTGGCGCAAGCGCAGCAGAACGTGGCTGAACTCACCCGCCGCCTGCGCGCCAAAGGCAAGACCGTCCGTTTTGCCATCCACCCGGTCGCAGGCCGCCTTCCAGGCCACATGAACGTGCTGCTGGCCGAAGCGAAAGTTCCTTACGACATCGTTCTGGAAATGGACGAGATCAACGAGGACTTCCCGGACACCGACGTGGCCATCGTCATCGGCTCCAACGACATCGTCAACCCGGCGGCGCAGGAAGACCCCAACTCGCCCATCGCCGGCATGCCGGTGCTGGAGTGCTGGAAGGCGAAACAGGTCTTTGTCTCCAAACGCGGCCAGGGCACGGGGTACTCCGGTATCGAGAATCCCCTGTTCTTCAAGGACAACACCCGCATGTTCTACGGCGACGCAAAGGCAAGCCTCGACAACCTGCTGACCATGATCAGCTAAGAGAACAGATAACCTGCAAAAGGCGCTCCCACCGGGGCGCCTTTTTTCTTTGGTGCTTCTATCTGGTCAAAAATACTCCGGGGGAGGTCGCAGGCCGGGGGCAGAGTCCTCCTGGATGACCTCTGTATACCGCGGCATTCACATAACGCATTGAAATAACAGTGTTCTTTACATGTTTTTGCACAAGCATTATGGTCCCCAGCATTGCTCCGGAGACCCCAATGCCCCTGATCCAGGATCACCCCTTGCGCTACCAGCTCACGAACGAGCTGCACGCGCGGCCCTTCCCAGCCATGTCCAGCCCCTGCACGGTGGTTTACCTGGCGGTAAAACAGCCGCAGGAAGCGGAGCATCGCGACAGGCAGCAGGACGTCCAGCATCTGACGGACCTTCTGGACCGCCATGGCGCAGCGCATCCTCAGCCGGGGGCGACGCATCACACGGCGCAGATCGGGCGCCACATGGTCAAATGGGAGCAGCATACGGAATTCGTCAGCTACACGGTCTACCGGGACGGCGTCAGCACGCGGGCCTTTGATCCGGCGGATTTCGACGTCTTCCCCGAAGACTGGCTGGCACAGGCGCCGGGGCAGCGGATTACCTCAGCACTGATCCGGGTGGTGCCGCGCACCGCTCCGGCCAGGCTGAAGGCAACCCTGCACGACTGGTTTGTGCCGGAAAGCCTGGCGGTGTCGCCGGTGCTGGATGACAGCGCCGTGGTGGCTGGGGACTTTCGCATTGATCCCGCCGGGCACATGCGGTTTGCCGTGCTGCCGGGCGCGGGGACCGGAAGCCAGCGCATCGGCCGGATTGTGCAGCGGCTGTGCGAGATCGAGACCTACCGGGCGATGGCGATGCTGGGCTTTTCCCGCGCCCGCGGCCTGACACCAACCATCAGTGCGCTGGATACGCATCTCAGCGAGATGATGGTGGAGATGACCAGCGGTACCGTGCCTGCCGAACAGACGCTGTCACAGCTGCTGACAGTGTCCGCAGAACTGGAGGCAATGGCAGCCCGCTCTGCCTTCCGCTTTGGTGCAACGGGGGCTTACGAGGCTTTGGTCAATCAGCGCGTCAGCCTGCTGCGCGAAGGCCGCCACGAGGGCTTTCAGACGCTGGCGGAATTCATGCTGCGGCGGTTTGAGCCGGCCATGCGCACGGTGAAATCGGCAGAGAAACGGCTCGAGACGCTGGCCAACCGAGCGCGCCGGGCAGGGGAGCTGCTGCGAACGCGGGTGGATGTGGAACGCTCGGCACAGAATCAGGCGCTGCTTGCCAGTATGGACCGCCGCGCCGATCTCGCGCTGCGTCTGCAGCACACGGTCGAGGGGCTGTCGGTGGTGGCGGTCAGCTATTACGCGGTCTCGCTGGTGTCCGATTTCTTCCTGCCGCTTGCCGAACGCTACGGGTTGAACAAGAAGCTGCTGATTGCGGCGGTCACTCTGCCGGTTGTTGGTTTGGTGTGGCTGGGGATCCAGCGGATTCGGAAGAAGCTGCATTAAGCAGGGCATTCATGCCGATGCCGCCAAGCGCGATAAAGGCCAGCGCCAGCACAGCGGCCATGCTGAGCGTGGGGATGCCGGCCAGCCCCGCACCCACTGTGCAGCCGCCTGCCAAAACGCCGCCGGTTCCCATCAGCACGGCGCCGGTCAGATAGCGGCCTGTTTGGCGCGGGCTTTCAAAGCTTTGCCATTGGAAGCTGCCGCTCAGCAGCGACGCCGCCAGGGCGCCCAGCAGCACACCGCCGATCAGCCCCGGCCCAAAGCCGGCAGGAATGGAGCTGGAGGCGATCACAAAGAACAATGTGTCCGCAGCCGGAGAGGTGAACGACAGGCTCTCCATTGCGATCGGGTCGAATTCGTCAAACAGCACAAAGCCGGTGCCAACCCAGGCCGCAGGGACCAGCAAGCCGATCAAGGCACCGCCGCCCAGTGTCAGCAAGCGATTTCCCGAACGCAGCGCAACCGCCAACGCGGCAGCGGCGATCATCGCGCTCCACAACAGCGGGCCGCCGGGCAGGGCGGCCAGCGAAACCTGCTCCCCCATCGGCAGCGTGAATGAACCAAGCCCGGTTCGAAGC
>NZ_LUKH01000414.1:0-2535 GCF_001593695.1 Leisingera sp. F5
GTGCAGGGCAGCGCGATCAAGGAAGATCTGGACAGCGGCACCACGACGCTGAAAGGAACCGGTCGAATGGCCGGGTGCCGGATGAACAATTCGGGGACACACTCCCAGCGTTCCAGCAGGCTGTTCAGTTGGAAATTGACCGGCTGTCCGGCCAGACCGGTCAAATTGTTGTCCGTAAAGGCGCCGTCCTATCGGCTGTGGGCCTTCAGGCCGCAGATGTCACCGGAATCATCATGGAAAAGGTGCTGAGTGATGCGGCGTTCTAAGCTGGTTATAATCCTGCCTGTCCTGGCAGTGACCGTTGCCGGTTACTACGGGCTTGCCTGCGGGCGGCTGGTCGTGAATGCGACCGGCAGCCTGAAAGGCAATGCCTATGCGATGGTGACCTGGCCGCTCATTCTGCGGCCGGGAACGATCGTTGCGGTCGAAATGCCGGAGGTCCTTGAGGATAAATTCGGCGGGCATGAGCTTTACCTGACCAAGCGGATTGCCGGGGTTGCCGGCGATCTGGTCCGCCGCTCGGGAAAAAGCCTCTGCATCAATAGAACCTGTGTCGAAGGGCAGCTGAAGGACGGCGCGCTCGTTGCACCGCTGTGGCAGGGCGATGTGGTGCCGGACGGCATGATTGCTGTGTTCGGAGACAGTCCGGACAGCCTGGACAGCCGGTATGCGGTGATCGGTCCGCTGCCGGTATCGGAAGTCATCGCCGCAGGATTTGAAATCCCTTTCCCCCATTGGACAGACCTTGCGGAGCGCTGGAAATGACCGTTCATAATTCCAGAGCGTCCCTCAAAAGCGTGTTGACCCGTGTCTGCCAGCCTTTTCCGCTGGTCCGAAGCTTCGACAGCACATCCGGATCGAGCATGATGCTGACACGCTCCTTCTTTGTTCCTTCCGGCAAGGGCGGCCTGCCGCGGACAGCTGCTTTGAAGAAAGCCTCGTCAAGCTCAAGGGCATCACCCTCTTCATCAATGTATGACTTACGTTCCGGCATAGAATCTCACCTCTCTGCTGTTAGCCTTTCGCAGGCTGATCAGTCTGCACGCCCCCGCGCGCTCAGTCCACACGGCGACATAGTGACGATCACCAATAATGCTGATCGAGACAAACCGCCTCTCGCCATAGTCCATTCGGGTATCTTCCCGGGTAACCGCCGCTTCCCAGTTAAAACTCTCCACGATGCTAAAATCGCACCCGTGTTTCTCAAGGTTGCGAATGCGCTTCGCTGTATCCCAAACAAGTTTCATGGACTTTTTGTATGTATAAAAAATAGGGGATGCAACAGAGCATTTCAATGGCTGCGCTGTCTGACCGCTTGCCTGCTTCAAACGGTCATGCTCGCTGCCGCCGCAGGGCAGGGGGCTGCAAAAGATCTCGGCACCCACGGCCCATTGTTCGAGGTGGCTGAACCCTCGCTGCTGGACACGATCAAGACCCGGCTCTTGGAAATGGAAGCGGCTGGCGAGCTGGATCAGATGCGGCAGGACATGCAGGACACCACGCGGGCCTATGTGAACCGGCCGCGTCCGGTTCAGGGTATCGGCAAAGCGGAGGAATACGCGGTCTGGGAGGTCGATATGTCGATCACCCTGAAAGAGGATCTGGCGGACCACCAGGGCCGGGTCTTCGCCCGCGCTGGCACGGTCGTGAACCCGTTGGCCTATTCCCGCTTTGAAAAACGCATCGTCCTGCTGGATGGTGACGACCCGGATCAGGTGGGTTTTGCGCTGGCGGATGGCGGCGAACTGGACACGCTTCTGGTGCTGGTAAACGGTGATCCGCTGGGCCTGATGCGCGAGCATGGCCGCCGGTTCTATTTCGACCAGGATGCTGTGCTGGTGAAACGCTTCGGCATTCGCAATGTGCCTGCCGTGGTGCAGCGCGCGGATCCCGTCATGCAGGTGGAAGAAATCGTGCTCGGAAAGGGCGGGGAGGTGCTGCAATGAACCTGCGCAGCCTGATCCTGGCCTTTGCCTTCGGCCTCGCCGCTACCCAAGCGGCAGCAATCTGCAACAAACGGTTTCTGAACCCCATCACGGAAGTTTGCTGGGACTGCATCTTTCCCATCTCCATCGGCGGCCTGAGCCTGAGCTTTGGCGCCAGCCGCCCGGATACGAGAAACCAGACCTTCCCGCTCTGCGTCTGCCCGGGTGTGCCGCCCCGGCTTGGCCTGTCCATTGGTCTTTGGGAACCGGCCCGGTTGGTCGATGTGGCCAATGAGCCGGGCTGCTTCGTGAACATGGGCTTTGACATGGATTTTGGGCTGCTGTCGCTCGGCAAGTCCTCAGCCACCCAGCAAAGCGGCGGCAGCACCGGGTCGCGCTGGCAGGCACATTATTACTTCTACCCGCTGATTTCCTGGCTTGGTGTGGTGGTTGATGGTCTCTGCCAGCAAAGCGCGCAATTCGATGTTGCCTATATCTCGGAAATTGACCCGCTCTGGCAGGACGCGGAACTGAACAACCTGATCAATCCGGAGGCAATCCTGTTTGCCAATCCGATTGCCCAGGCGGCCTGCGCTGCAGATTGCACAAA
>NZ_LUKH01000415.1:0-2534 GCF_001593695.1 Leisingera sp. F5
GGGCGCAAGACGGCCTGGGTCAACGACCGGCGCTGCTCGGGCGAAGTGCTGCGGGCGCTGTCGGAAACCCTGGTGGAGCTGCACGGCCAGCACGACGACCGCGGGCTTTTGAACCCGCGCGGGCATATGGCGTTGCTGGATCAATATGCCAGCGTGCAGGGGCTGTTGGCCGCAGTGCGGGCGGCTTGGACCGGCGCAGTCAAAGCGCGCAAGACTGTAGAGGCCACGCGGGCGGCATTGGACGCTGTGCGGGCCGAGGAGGAATTCCTGCGCCATGCTGTGGGGGAGCTGGATAAGCTGGACCCGCAGCCGGGCGAGGACGAGGCGCTGGACACCCGCCGCCGCCAGATGCAGGCGGCTGAGCGCATCCGCGGCGACATATCCCGCGCCCAATCGCTGCTGAGCGAAGGCGCCGAAGGCGCCATGGGCGAAGCGCAGCGCTGGCTGGAAGGGGTGACAGGTCAGGAGAGCGGCACCGGGCTGGAGGAGCCTTTGGCTGCCCTGAGCCGCGCAATGATCGAGCTGGGCGATGCCCAGGACGGAGTTGAGCAGGTGCTGGGGCATCTGGAGTTCAATCCGGGCGAGCTGGAGGACTGTGAAGAACGGCTTTTTGCCATCCGCGGGCTGGCGCGCAAGCATGATGTGCAGGCGGATGAGCTGGCCGGCTATGCTGAAACCCTGCGCAGTAAGCTGGCGGCACTGGATGCTGGTGATCAGGATCTGGCCGATCAGGAGGCCGCTTTGAAAGCCGCCGAGGCGTCCTATGCGCAAGCCGCAGAACAGCTGAGCGCAGCCCGCCGCGAAAGTGCTGCGGCGCTGGATCAGGCGGTGATGGCCGAACTGGCGCCGCTCAAGATGGAACGCGCTGTGTTTGAAACCCGCTTTTCCAATTGTGCGCCAGGGCCGGAGGGCACCGACACGGTGGCCTTTACCGTTGCCACCAATCCGGGCGCGCCTGCGGGGGCTTTGAACAAGATCGCCTCGGGCGGCGAGCTTAGCCGGTTCCTGCTGGCGCTGAAGGTCTGTTTGCGCGGCGAAGATGCCAGCAAGACCTTGATTTTCGACGAGATTGACCGCGGTGTCGGCGGCGCGACGGCAGATGCCGTGGGCCGGCGCCTGCGCAGCCTGGCCAGCAGCGGCCAGGTGCTGGTGGTGACCCACTCGCCGCAAGTGGCAGCGCTTGGCGGCCATCACTGGCAGGTGCGCAAACAGGTGGTGGATGGCATGACGCTGTCGCAGGTGGTGCCGCTGGCCGACACTGAACGGGTGGATGAGCTTGCCCGCATGGTGTCGGGTGATACCATCACCGAAGAGGCCCGTGCTGCGGCCCGCGCATTGCTGGCCGGATAGCTGCCGGAACAGGGCGGCGGGTGAGGGCTCTTTAACCGGCTTATGCCAGTTGTAGGCCATTGAAATGAAAAGACCCGCTGACAGGTTATGGTAGAAGAAATCCGTTCATCGCTTTCCGCAGTTTTTGTGCAATGGCTGGCAGGCCTGAAAGACTTCTGGAGGGTGCTGCGCCACCGCGGCCCCAGCCAGTTCCAGTTCTGGCTGATCGCACTTCTGATCGGCGTCGCCGCAGGCTTTGCCGCGCTGTTTTTCCGCAAGGGGATCACGGCGCTGCAGGCCTGGATCTATGGCGCGCCGGACCTTGATTATCTGCATTCCTATGCGCAGGCGCTGCCCTGGTATGTGCTGGTTGCCATTGCCGCTGGCGGCGGGCTGGTGGTTGGACTGATCCTTGATCGTTTCACACCGGACGGGCGGGTGCGCTCGGTCGCGGATGTGATCGAAGGCGCCGCACTGCATGACGGGCGGGTCGAACACAAGGAGGGACTGGCCTCGGCGCTGGCCTCCTTCATCACGCTGTCCACCGGCGGCTCCACCGGGCGCGAAGGGCCGGTGGTGCATATGGCAGGCGTGATCTCCACCTGGGTCAGCAACCGGATCAACGCCGATGGCATCACCGGTCGGGATCTTCTGGGCTGCGCGGTGGCGGCGGGTGTCTCGGCCAGCTTCAACGCGCCGATCGCAGGCGCGTTGTTTGCGATGGAGGTGGTGCTGCGGCATTTTTCGGTCAACGCCTTTGCGCCGATTGTGGTCGCTTCGGTTGCCGGTACGGTGATCAACCGGCTCGAATACGGCGATGTCACCGAATTCACCCTGAACACCCCCGGCGCGCTGCAGTTCTACGTGGAACTGCCGGCCTTTTTGATCCTGGGCTTGATCTGCGGGCTGGTGGCGGTGGCGCTGATGCGGTCGATCTTTTTTGCCGAAAAGGTGGGCAATACGGTGCAGCAGCGTTTGCACCTGCCGCGCTGGCTGCGGCCTGCGGTCTCTGGCGCGATGCTGGGCGTCATTGCCGTGTGGTATCCGCATATCATCGGCGTCGGTTATGAAACCACGGTGCTGGCTCTGACCGGCGGGCTGTTGCTGGGGCAGGCGGTGATCTTTGCCGCGGTCAAAACGGCGGCTGTCGCCATCACAATGGGCGGGCGCATGGGCGGTGGCGTGTTTTCCCCGTCGCTGATGAT